>JBIKKU010000041.1:0-13309 GCA_044360245.1 Flavobacteriales bacterium
TACGAACTTTCCACTACCACCAATGAAGCAGGTATTGGCGATGTTACCTACAATTTCAATGGAAGCGGAGGATTGAATAAAATTTACCTGGGTTTCGCAGGTCGCGCCATCAATACCAAAAAACACCAATTGGCATTTGGTATCACAGGAAACTACCTTTTCGGGAACATCACGCGAAGCAGAACCGCTTATTATCCAAGTTATACAGGAATAAAGCATACCAAAGTAGTCAACCATACCATTGTTTCGGATTTCTTATTTGAATCGGGTGTTTACGATCGTATCGCTTTGCCTGTAAATGAAAAAGTTAAACGAGACAGTTCCATCGTTCCCGTTCGCCGTTTTCTGAGTTTTGGTGCCACTTATACACTCGGTAACGAAATCAGCGCACGTCAGGATATGCTCGCCTATACCTTTAAAAATGCGTATGAAATTTTGTTGGACACTGTAGCTTATACCGATACAACCAGCGGTTATTTAAGTTTTCCCGAGAAAATTGGTTTTGGTGTAGCTTATGAGTGGCACATTGGAAGAACTGGAAACGATTTTACCCGTGTTCAACTTTCGGTGCAAGGTGAATTGCAGAATTGGTCGCGTTACGCAGAAGTATTCGGTAATTCCGTCGTTGAGGACCAGTTGAAAAACGCAAGAAATTTTGCTTTGGGGATGTCCATTACCCCCTTGGCAACCAATAAAATTGAAAAGGGTAAGTTCCACAGAATCATGACTTACCGTTTGGGATTGCGTTATGCCGATACTTATTTGAACCTTTACGATACCCAAATTAAACAGTATGGCATAAGTTTTGGATTGGGTATTCCGCTGGTTCAGACGTTTTCGTTTTCTCAACTCAATGTTGGGTTCGAATTCGGAAAGCGGGGCACAACGGAAAACAACCTTTTGCAGGAAAATTACCTTGCTTTTCAGGTTGGATTCACCATCATGCCACACAAGTACGACGGCTGGTTCTATAAGCGCAAATACGATTAATACTAAGCATAAAACAATACAGCATGAAAACCATGAAAGTTTTATTTATCGGTCTCACTATGTTAACCGGACTGGTAAGCAAAAGTTTAGCCCAAGAACCTGATTTTGGTTCCGACAAAGCAAAATGCGAAGAGTGTATTTCACTTTACAGTGACTACCTCAAGCAAAAAAATTATCCGGTTGCTTCAAAATATTGGAGCTGCGTATTCAGTACTTGTCCTAAGTACAAAGAATCCATCTACATCAATGGTGCAATCATTTACCGAAACCTGATTGATGCAGAAAAAGATGCTGCGCGTAAAAAAGGTTTAACCGATACCCTGTTTATCATTTACGATAACCAGATGAATTATTTCACACGTAAAAAAGAAACCTTGGAGAAATACGGCCTTGATATTTTGAGATACCGTACCGAGGATGTAGCCAAAGCAAACAAATTGTTCAAAGAGGCTATTGATACTTATGGTGATAAAGTTTCTTCTGTTACTGTGATGTATTATTATCAGTCACTGCACTTGATGGCACAAAAGAAAATCGAGGGTGTTACAGATGATAAAATGGCTGATGAATACTTTAAGTGCAAAGAACTTTTGGAGAAAATTAAAGTTGTCAATGCTGCTGATAAAAACATGGCCAAAGCCGAAGAAGATTTGGATAAAATCGGGATGTCGTATTTGCCTTGCGAAAAAATTGAAGCTTATGCTACACGTAAATTCAATGAGCTTCCAAAAGACAATGCCGAAGCACGCTTGAAAGAATTGAAATCTGTTCTTAGCGCAATGGAGCGTAAAAACTGTACTTCAACAGATGTTTACGACAAAATTGTTGCCGAGGTAGTTGCTGCAGCCCCTTCACCTGAAGGATACTACAGTCTTGGTAATTCTTTGATCAACAAAAAGAAATATAGCGAAGCAAACGATGCTTACAAAAAAGCCATCGAATTGTGTAATGGTTGCGAAAAGCAAGGTGAATATTTACTTGGAATGGCAGAAGCTAATCTGCGCACCGGAAACAAGTCTACTGCCTTTAGTTATGCCAAGCAGGCGATTGCAAAAGACCCTAAAGTTGCAGGAAGAGCTTACCTGGTATGCGCACAAGCGGTTGCAGGTTCATGTGGTGACACCGAATTCGACCGCAAGTTCACTTACATCCTTGCTTACGAATATTGTGTGAAAGCAAAAAATGCCGATCCTTCCGTTGCCTCAGATGCCAACTCCATGATGGGAAGATATCGCGCAAACTGGCCTAGCAAAGAAGAAAAATTTGACCGTGGTTTCAGTGCTAAAACATTTACCATTGGTTGTTGGATTGGTGAAACTGTAACTGTTCCGGCAGATAAATGATAAAGTTGTTTCCGAACAACATAAGATTTTGGATCATTCCGGCTCTCTTTGGGGCCGGAATGTTTTTTTCATGTGTAAACGACATGAAAGAAGTGCAACGCGTTTTGGAACTCGAAAAACAACCCCAGGAAACGTTCGAAGAGGTAACCCTGGTTTATTCCGATTCCGGTTATACACGTGCCATTCTTGAAACACCGCTTGTCTATCGTTTTAGTCAGGGGAAGAGCCGTATGGAGTTCCCCAAAGGTCTGTCACTAACCTTTTACAAGCCGGGAAAGCTCAGAGAGTCTAGGCTTACAGCAAATTACGGTTTACTCGATCAGATTGAACGAAGTCTGGTAGTGCGAAACAACGTGGTTTTTATTAATTTTATCCGACAAGACACGCTTGAAACCGAAGTATTGAATTGGAGTCAGGACTCCGCCATGGTCTTTACCGAAAAATTGGTAATGGTGCATGGTAATGACGGTGTGTTTACCTGCACAAAAGGATTGAATGCAGGGGAGGCTTTTGACTGGTACGAGTTTAAAGGCGTTGCCGTAAAATACAATCCGCAAGCGCAATAATAAAATGGAAAAATACAATCGCCTTTCTGAAATCCTTTGGTTGATTTTGGGAATCATGTGTTCGGTAATGGTGGCTTACATCATGATTTCTGAAGGCAGTTTTAAAAAATCATCAGGTTATATTTTTATTCCCTTATTGGCCTGGGCAATGTATTTCCTGCGCCGCAGTCTCCGCATCCGTTTCGAAAAACAGAAACAGATCATAGAAGAACACCAGGGAAAAAAATCTAAACTCAAGTAATCCCTCTTATGGATTCCTCCTATTTTCTGATTATCCTTTTCTGCATTGTAGCATCTGCCTTTTTTTCGGGTATTGAAATTGCTTACCTCTCAGCAAACAAACTCAAGATTGAGCTTGAAAACAAACAGGGGCAATTCACGGCAAAAATCTTGTCCTTTTTTGTTCGTAAGCCTTCGCATTTTATTGCTACCATGCTTATCGGGAATAATATTGCGCTTGTCGTATACGGGATATATATTGCATTGGTGCTTGAACCACCAATTAAGGATTATGTTTGGGACAATAGGTGGTTTGTACTCATTTTACAAACTATTCTTTCAACTATTTTAATTCTTTTCACTGCGGAGTTTCTTCCTAAAGCTGTTTTCCGTATCAATCCCAATGGGATTTTGAAAGTATTTGCATTACCCACCATGCTCATTTATTTGGTGTTGTGGATTCCGATGATCATCATGATTGGTTTGTCGGAAGGGATTCTTCGCATTTTCAGTGGAAAAAATAGAGGAGATGGAACCGATGTAGGATTGGGGCGAATTGATCTTGATAATTATTTGGAAGAGGTTACCCGCGGAGCAGCGCAAAACAAAACGGAAATCGATCAGGAGATTGAAATTTTCCGAAATGCGCTCGATTTCAATAAGGTAAAAATCAGGGATTGCATGATTCCAAGAACCGAAGTGGTGGCCATAGAGGTAGAAAATTCCATGACGGATTTACGCAAGATGTTTGCCGATACGCATTTGTCAAAAATTTTGGTGTACCGCGAATCCATCGACAATGTGATCGGATATGTGCATTCTTATGAATTGTTCAAGCAACCGCAACGCATTCGCGATATTTTACTTCCCATAAGCATCATTGCCGAAACCCAAACTGCACAATCGGTATTGGAAGAATTTACCCGTCAACGCAGAAGTATTGCAGTGGTGGTGGATGAGTTCGGTGGAACAGCGGGATTGGTTACCATGGAGGACATCATCGAGGAGATTTTTGGTGAGATTGAAGATGAACATGATGTGGAAGAGCGCATTGAGCAGCAGATCAACGAGCATGAATTTCTGTTTTCCGGTCGACTCGAAATCGACTACTTGAATGCTGAATATCAGCTCAATTTGACCCCCGGAGAGACCTATGAAACCCTTGCCGGATATATCATTCACCACATTGAAGACATCCCGGAACGAGGTACAGCCATTCAGATTGGTGGTTATCTATTTGTAATTGAGTCGGTTAAGGGGAATAGGATCGATACCATCCGCATCATGCCGGCACCGGTAGATTAAGCCCTGAAATGCCCATTTTTCGCTTTTAAAAGTCGTATTGGCTCCGTATATTCGCAGCCCTAAATTCATACAACACATGGCCATTATTGGAAAAATTCGTGAAAACTCCCTGCTCATTTTAATTGTAGTGGGTCTTTCGCTGTTGCTTTTTATTTTGAGCGATGCGCTCAGCAACAACCGTTCAAGTGAGCGCGAAGAGATGGGTTACGTTTTTGGTGAACCTGTTGACATCAACGATTACAACACGCGTGTAAGCAACATGATCGATCAGGAAACCATGAATCGCCAGATGCAAGGTCTTCCCAGCGACGAAACCGTTAACGATCAAATTCGTGAAAGTGTTTGGAATCAGGTTGTGCGCATCATGGTTTATGCACACGAAACCAAAAAGCTTCCACTTTCTGTTAGCATCGATGAGTTGAACGATTTAACACACGGTGTAAACCTTCACCCATGGGTTGCTCAAATTCAGCGTTTCTATGGTTTTGATGGAAAATTCTCAGCCGACTCTCTTGCAAAATATTTGCAAATGATTGAAACTGCTGCCAATTCATCGGATGAAAACATGGCCGCTCAAGGTCGCAAGGAATTGGAAAACTGGGCCAATTTCGAAGACGAGATTATGGCTGATCGTATCCGTACCAAGTACGATGCACTTATTCGCGGTGGTATGTATGTTACCAATGCCGAAGCAAAAACCGAATTCAACAACAATAGCCGCATTTACAAAATCCGTTATGTGGTGAAAAAATATTTCGACCTCTCCGATTCGCTGGTAACCGTTACCGACGAAGACATCAAGGCCTATTACGAGAAAAACAAAAACCGCAAACAGTGGGAACAACCCGGTTCGCGCACGTTCGAATACGTTGAGTTTGCCATTGCTCCTTCTGCTGCCGATAAAGTAGCGATGAAAGCGGATATGGATCGAATTGCCAATGATTTTAAAACTGCGCCAAACGATTCGGCTTTCGTTTTCGGAAGAGCAGAGAATCCCGCTTACCTCGATCGTTTTTCGGCTGATGGTGAATTCACTCCCGAAATTGATTCTTTAGTAATGGCTGCAGATTCAGGTACTGTTATCGGTCCTTACGAACAGTTTGGTTACATGAAAGTGATGAAAGTGCGCGGAACCAAAATGGAACCACAAGCACGTGTTCGTCATATTCTGCTGAGCAAAGAAAAAGGCGATATGGCCGCATTGAAAAAGCGTGCAGATTCCATTCGTGTGGTGATTCGCAAAAACAAGAATTTTGATGAAATGGTAACCACCTTTACCGATGACCCGGGAAGCCGCGCCAATGGTGGTGTTTACGAATGGTTCTCTGAAGGTCGCATGGTGAAGCCTTTTGAAGACGCTTCTTTCAAAGGAAAAATCGGTGACTTGCAAATCGTTGAAACCGAATACGGAGTGCATCTTGTAGAAGTACTCGACCGCCGTGAAGTAAAACGCGTAAAATATTCCGTAGTTGATAAGAAGATCAAAGCATCGGATGCAACCACAGATTCTATCCGTGCAAACGTGGTAAACTTCCTGGAGCAAATCGACACCAATGCCAACTTCGAAAAAATTGCACAGAAGAATAAACTCGTAGTGCTCGAGAACGAAGTGTTCACACAACAAAAGACATTGAACAATACAGAATCAACACGTGAATTGGTTCGTTTCGTTCAGAATGGTGAAAAAGACGACGTTTCCAGCGATATCACATCAGGTGACCGTATTGTGGTTGCACATATTCTTTCCGTAAAGAAGAAAGGTATTCCTGAGTTCGAAGACGTTAAAGAAATGATGACCGGTCCGGCACGTCAGGAGAAAAAAGCAGAATACATCCGCAACGTTCTCAAAAACGCTAAAACGGTTGACGAAGCTTCAGCTGCTTTAGGAGTTCCCGTTCAAGAAGTGGAAGTGAACTTTGCATCTACAACCATTCGTGGTGGAGGTGGTAATGAACCAAAAGTGATTGGTACCATTTTCTCATTGACAGAAAAAGACAAAGGAGCAACAACCAAACCAATTCAAGGTCGCGTTGGTGTTTATGTGGTACAATTGGTAGAAGTGGTAGAAGCGCCGCAAACAACCGATTACAAAATGGTTAAAGAAAGCATGACTAACACCCAAAGAGGAAGAGCTTCTATGGATGCTTACAATGCATTGAAAGAAAAAGCAGATGTACAGGATAATCGCCAGTACTGATCAAAATTGAAAACGAAAAAAAGCCTGTCGATTCGACAGGCTTTTTTTTTACCATCCGTATTTGGCAATGATCATGACACGGGCAATATCGCCGTAAGTGGTCAGGGCAACAAGTACCAATCGATTGCTCAGAAATTTCACTGCATTTCCGCAAGGATTAACAGTTCCGAATGATTTTTCAAGATTGCCATTGGATACATTAAATACCTTGACCTGTGCTCCCGTTCCTCTTCCGCAAATGGCAACCGATTGACCATCCGGCGAAAAACTAACACCTGATATGTAATCTTGTCCCCAAGCGAAAGTGCGCAATAAAGCACCTGTTCCCGAATCCCATAAATTTCCCTTTTTATCAATGCCACCTGAGATTATTTTTTTGCCATCAGGAGAAAGATCAAGATCGGTAACATCGGCATTGGTCTTGATTTTACGCATCAATTTTCCACTTGCCGTTTCATAAAGTTCTATGCCTTTTGCTTTGTTCGAAATACCAAGGGCAATCGTTTTTCCATCATCGCTTAAAGCCATTCCGCTTATGACTGCATCCTGGTTGTGGACTTCTGCACGAATGGTTTTTAATCGTTTTCCTGATGGGATTTCATACTGTGCAACGTAAGTCATCAGGTAATTAGATTTTGGAGCAGCGCTGATGTAAACCGTGTTGTCGATGGGGCTACACCGCAATCGCGACACTCCGTCAATTTCCGGAATGCGTGTAAGAATTGCCCCGGTTGATGTGCTGAGGATGACAACATCTTTTCCGCCCACGATGAGGTATTTGCCATCGTAACTAAAATCGATGGAGTAGAGTGGGTCTGTTCCTAAATCAATTTTGTGTGCAATGCTCATATCAGAGCTCTTCAGCAAACGAACATTACCGTAAGCACTTGCAGCCGCAATCCATTTTTTATCGGGCGATACGGCAATTTCCCAAATGGTTTCAACCCCAATTAAAAAAGAAGTGTCTTGGGGAATGGCATCTTTGCTGTTGGTAGTTGACGTTGTAGTTGACGTTGTAGTTGTGTTGTTGGTGTTAACTGTTTTTTCGCGCAAGCGAGAAGCGCTAACATATTCATTCCATTCTGCGTTGTATCCGTCGTACGAAACGTAGTATTTTTCGCCCTTGATTTCGAGAATTTTTCCCGGATACCATTTACCGTTCCATTCAATTTCAACCGAAGCGCCGACTTTAAACTGTTGACAGAAAACTTGTATGGAAAACAAGCAAAAGAAAAGGAGAGAAAGTAATTTGCGCATGAGAGCAGAGTTTAAGGTAAATTAGCAATTCCCGTTCCATTCTACAAGATGATGAACAAAAGCTTAACTTTGGTGTATGGCTGATGATATGTCGGGCTTCTCGCGCAGGAGCAATTTAGATAACGAAGATTATTACATGAGTGAAGATGGGTTTATCGTCTTTACCGAAAAATATTTACTCAAACGCGGCTATTGCTGCAAGAGTGGGTGTAAGCATTGTCCTTATGGATACGATAAAAAAACAGGTCGCATAGATCCTAAAAAAGCCAAAAAATAAAAACCCCGAAGTTTGCTTCGGGGTTTTTGTTTTTAGAATGTCCAGCGGAAATAAGGTACAGGGAAGAATCCTTGCTGGTATTCGGTAACCAATTCCCCGGTTCTGGGATTGTAGCTGTTTCGGAAAACGTTTTGGTGATTGGTAACATTTTGTAAATCGATAGCCCATTCCATCGTGCTTTTTTTCATCTCTCGGCGAAAAGCAAGTTTTACATCGAACCGAAAATAATCCGATTGTCTTTCGCTATACGCTTTCGTTTCATCGAAAATGGCATAACCTGCAGCTTGAGTAGCAGTGAGGTCGATAGGTGTGAGAAAACGTCCGCCAACCCAACTTGATTTCACATTAAAGGCAAGGACATTTCCTTTTTTTCCAATAGCAATTTCTTTTCCTCCAAGTACATTCAATACATGTGAAGTGTTGAAAGCGGTGTTGCGCTCAATACCATCACTGCCTTTGTATTTGGAATCGAAAACAGATGCTGTAACCAGGAAATAATAGCCTTTGTTGAAGAAACGCTCTAAAGTGATTTCAAGTCCGTAATTGTTGCCACTGCCTTTATTTACCAAACTGTCGACATTGGATGGAGCAAAATCGGCACCGGTATTTAAAACAGAAAAAGCAGAAGCTCGTTGTTCAACCGGAACATCATACAAGTATTGATAATACCCTTCTGCACGAATGCGTAAATTTTCGGTGATGTTGAAATCGTAAGTCAGCACGGCATGGTGACTTTTCGTAAAGCCCATGTTTTTATTGGTTTCAATAGCGCCGTTGGGTGTTGCAGTAAGCACGAAATAATTGTACACCGGTTGGATTTGCGAATGCATTCCGTATCCAATGGCAAGAGAATGTCGCGGAACGATATTCCATTTCAGCGAAGCACGTGGCTCAATGGCGAGTGCATTGTTTAAGTCGAACCACTGACTATGTACTCCGCCTACAAAAGTCAATCCTTTGTTAAAACGGTGTTTCCATTGTGCGTATGCCTGAAGAAGAAAAACTTCACCATCCACATTGACGTCAAATACTTCCACATTGTTGATATAGTCTTTATCAAACAAATCAATTTGTGTTAAGTCGCCCATGACTCCTCCCACAATGCTGTTTTTGGCATTGATTTTATGGTGCACATTCAAGTGACTGCTGAATTTGTCTGTAATGAAAATCGCATCTCCTGTATGGAAAGTTTCACGCGTGATGGGTGCAATTGAATCGATGGAGAATTTTTCGTAGGTGCGGGAATATCCTGTTACCCATCGCACAGAAGTTTTTTCGTTGAATTGATGCGTGTAGGAAATTCCATTGATAAGCGTGTAATACCTGACACGAATATCACTGTTTTCATTTCCGTATAAATCTGTTTGGGTGGTATCTGCTTCCGAACCCAATAAATCAACCGAGCTGGATCCATTAATACCGAATAGGGATAGCTTTCCTTTTTTTCCGACTGCAAAATCAAATTTGTAATTCATGTCCTGGTACAAAGGAATGGCAGATCCGGTACCGAAATTAATTCCCAATGCATTGAATACTCCGAGCGTGGAATAGCGGTAATTGATGAGGTAACTGTTGCGGTGGTTTTTTCCAATGGGACCTTCTGCCCCTACTTCAAAACCGTTGAATCCAATTTGTCCTAAAAACTCATGCTTATCGCGGTTTCCGTTGCGCATGTTCAAATCGAATACACCTGCATTTGCATTTCCGTACGAAGCCGGAAAAGCAGAAGTGAAAAAATCTGATTTGCCAAGATTGTTGTTGTTGAGCATGTTTACCGGACCACCTGTGGAGTTCAATGCTCCGAAGTGGTTTGGATTCGGAATGTTCAAGCCTTCCAATTGCCACAACATTCCCATAGGTGAATTTCCACGAACCACAATATCGTTGCGCGAATCGTTTCCTGCCACGACTCCTGCAAAATTCATGGCCATTCGCGAAGGATCTCCAAGTGAACCTGCATATCGTTTGGTTTCTTCCAAATTAAAAGAACGAGCACTCACTTGTGCCATGTCGTTGATGGTTTTGTTTTTGTCTTGTGATGCATCGTACGTTACGGTTACTTCATTTAAATTGGTAAGGGCTTCTGTCATCGATATGTTTAGCACGACTTCTTTTCCTGCAGTGACAATTACATCAGGAATCGTTTTGTCTTCGTAACCGATAAAACTGAATTTGAACGATTGTCTTCCAATGGGCACATTTTCCAGACGAAAATTTCCGTTTTCATCGGAGGCGGTTCCAATCGGACCATCCGAACCGATAACAATAATGTTTACTCCGGGAATAGGCGCTTTCGATGCTTCATCGGTAACGGTTCCTTTTACGGTTTGTGTTCCCTGGGCATAATCCCAAAAAGGAATCAATACAAACAGAACCAATGGCAGTAGGTTTTTCATGGCTTGATTTTTTTTTGTCAAAAATGAGACAAGATATTTTCCTGTTCATTGACTTAAGATAAGATGCAATGCAGATATGGTTTTATTGACTTAAATCAATTACGCACTTTGGCAACCATTCTTTTTCGGATTCTACTCAAGGATTCGGGTGTAATGCCTAAATAAGAAGCAATCATGTATTGGGGTACGCGCTGAAAAATTTCAGGTCGGGTTTGGGTGAGCTCGGTATAGCGTTGTTCAGGTGTTTGCGATAATAAGGCAGTGCTTTTATGCGATAAGCAGATGTAAAGGAATTCCGCCATCAATCGTCCCATTTTTTCAAAAGAAGGACCCAATTTGTAAACTTTTTGCAGATCAGCATAACTCAGGTTGACCAATACAGTCCGCTCCATTGCTTCTAAATAATAGGGAGATGGTTTGCGTGTCAAAAAGCTTTCGTAATCGCAGCAATACCAGTTTTCATTGAAGAATTCGAGCACCAACTGACGGTCCTCCGAAAGGATATACATCATCACCATTCCTTCTGCAACAAAGCAAACATCCTGTGCTGTTTGTCCCGGACGCGTGATGGTTTCGCCTTTTTCGAGCACTTGCACCTGGAGGAATTGCTCAAAGACTTCCCAATCACTGTCTCGGATATCCGGATTCAGTGATAAATAATAGGCTTTGATTTGGTGCAGGGGATTCATGAGATCCAATGTAGTGAGATTTTTTAATTCCATAGAAAAGCAATAATTCAGAATGAAAACTCTAGAGTAAAGACACTATTAAGTCGTATGGTTGCACCCTTTATTGTTATTTTTGGAAAAAAATCACCATGGCCAAATCTGTGAAAGCTTCAGAAGTTACACTTGCCGAATTCAGGAAACTTGTTTTACAGGGTATTCCCGATAAACTTCCAAAGCCGGCGGTGTTCGATACGCAGCTCAATCATGCCCCTAAAAGGAAAGAAATCCTAACTGCAGAGGAAAAAAAATTAGCCATTGTAAATGCGCTTCGGTATTTCCCCAAAAAACACCATAGCGTTTTAGCCAAAGAATTCGCAGAAGAGCTTGCGGTATATGGACGTATTTATATGCACCGTTTTCGTCCGCAGTACCCAATTTATGCGCGACCCATTTCTCAATTCCCTGCGAAATCGAAACAAGCTGCTGCCATCATGCACATGCTCAGCAATAATTTAGATCATGCTGTTGCGCAACATCCCCATGAGCTTATTACTTATGGTGGAAATGGTGCTGTTTTTCAAAATTGGGCGCAGTACTTGCTTACCATGCAATATTTGGCCACCATGACCGAAGATCAAACATTGGTTTTGTATTCCGGTCACCCACTCGGATTATTTCCTTCGCATAAAGATGCACCACGTGTTGTGGTAACGAACGGAATGATGATTCCGAATTACAGCAAACCCGACGATTGGGAGCGTTTCAATGCATTGGGTGTTACGCAATACGGACAAATGACTGCAGGTTCTTTTATGTATATCGGTCCGCAAGGCATTGTGCATGGAACCACCATTACCGTAATGAATGCTGCTCGCATGAAATCAAAGGGAAAATCTATCAAAGGAATGTTGTTTGTTACTGCAGGTCTTGGTGGAATGAGTGGAGCGCAACCCAAAGCAGCAAACATTGCCGGAGTGGTAAGCATCACCGCTGAGGTAAATCCTAAAGCAACTTATAAACGACATGAACAAGGTTGGGTAGATGAAGTTTATGCCGATGTAGATAAAGCAATTGACCGCGCTGAAGAAGCACGTTCCAAAGGGATGACTTTATCGATTGCTTATGATGGAAACATTGTGGACTTGTGGGAGCGTTTGGCTAAGCGAAACATCAAAGTTGATTTAGGTTCCGATCAAACCTCTTTGCATAATCCATGGGCAGGAGGATATTATCCTGTTGGTTTTTCTTATGAAGAGTCGAACCGAATGATGGCAGAAGAACCGGAACGTTTTAAAAAAGAAGTGCAAAAAACATTATGTCGACATGCTGCTGCGGTGAATCAACTTTCTGCGCAAGGCATGTACTTCTTTGATTATGGTAATGCGTTTCTTTTAGAAGCATCACGTGCAGGTGCCGATGTTAAAGGAAAAGACAGAGAGTTTCGTTATCCATCGTATGTTCAGGATATTCTTGGTCCGATGTGTTTTGACTACGGCTTCGGTCCGTTCCGTTGGGTATGTACTTCTGCCGATCCCAAAGACCTGGCCACAACGGATAAGATTGCGTTGGATGTAATGAAAAAAATATACAAAACCGCACCCAAAGAAATTCGTCAGCAAATGCAAGACAACATTCGTTGGATTGAAGAAGCTCAGAAAAACAAGTTGGTGGTTGGTTCGCAGGCACGCATTCTTTATGCCGATAGCGAGGGTCGCATAAAAATTGCAGAGGCGTTTAACAAAGCGGTAAAAGCAAAGAAAATTTCGGCGCCTGTGGTATTGGGTCGCGACCATCATGATGTATCCGGAACGGATTCGCCATACCGTGAAACAAGTAATATTTACGATGGATCTCGCTTTACCGCAGATATGGCTGTGCAGAATTTTGTAGGTGATTCATTTCGTGGTGCAACTTGGGTTTCCTTGCACAACGGCGGTGGTGTTGGATGGGGAGAAGTCATCAACGGTGGTTTCGGAATGGTGTTGGATGGAAGTAAAGATGCCGATCGCAGATTAAAAGACATGCTTTTCTGGGATGTGAACAACGGAATTGCTCGTCGTGCCTGGGCGTGTAACAAAGAAGCTATGTTTG
>JBIKKU010000042.1:0-13286 GCA_044360245.1 Flavobacteriales bacterium
GACTAGTGCGCTTGCCAACGCAAGCACGAAAAATGTTGTTTTCATAAGTTCGGGTTTAGTGGATGGAGTCTGATGTAGAACTGCTGTCCTCCTCCGAAACCATTTTGTCCAAAGCATCTAGCTTGGCAGGAGCAACCACTTCATCGTCTTTTTGTTTTTCCTGACGCAGTTGTTCGTCCGTCGGACCCGTATTCCATGTATAAATGAAACGGTATGCGAGGAACACTAACAATGCCAGCAAAAGGGCGATACCGATGATCTTGACTCCTTTTTTCATAAGGTTTTCTTTGGAGTAAAAATAAGGAAAGCTTTGATTCGTATTTTTGTGCTATGTGGATTCGTTGCATTTTCTTGTTGTTACTGCTTTTGTCTTTCCGGGAGACGCATGCACAAGTTGCAACGACAGATACTATTTACGTTTCTTTAGACACTGTACACCTTGATTCCACAAGCGTTCAAGACACGGTGCTTATTTCCATGCATGTGGATGCTGTTAGCACAAAACGAGAGCGCAAGCGACTTACTGCTGCAATTCTTTGTTTAACACTTGGCCCTTTTGGTGCGCATCGGCTTTATTTGGGTACATCAACCGCTGTTCCCGTAGCATATACCCTTACGCTTGGCGGAGGTTTGGGTGTTTTGCCTGTGATTGATTTGTTGCTCATCTGCTTTTCTAGCGATATCACACCCTACATGAACAACCCACATGTGTTTATGTGGAACACAGCGAAGGAATAGCGTCAAAGAACGTATTTGCTCTTTTATTCCCCGATCAGGAAAAAGGTAACCTCAAGCAATTGTAAAAAATGTTAATGTTGAATAGGAAGAGATTTATTCAGCTTGAGCAGCCGATTCCAAACCAAATTCCAACAACCATTCAATGGCCAGGATTTTATTCGTGAAAAGTTTGGTAGGCGCTATCGGACGATGTACGATCAAGTAAATATTGCCCAAAAAACGCTGTAATCCGCTGTTTACAACATAAGCCTCGCAGATGGAAAATTGAGCGCCGACTTCGGAAGATGAATAGCGCATGGCGTCTTCGGTGAATTTGATATTGGGTTCGGAAGTAATCAGCATCCTGAATTTTTTTCCGGGAAAACGATCAATGATGGCTACGTTCAAAGCATGCGCCTCAGGAGAGCTTATGCTGCTTACCGAGTGAAAATGAATATGCATGATACCATCCTGACGATGCAGAATGGTGGCGAAAGGCAATTCGTGTTTCCAACCTGTGGTCATAGCGATTTCTTTGGATGAGGATGAAACTGATTCAACCATTCAATAGCATGTGAAACAGCAGGGAAAAATTTTGTAGGTACTTCAGGTTGGTGGAGATGTAAATAGATGGTTGACAAAAAACGATGAAAAGGATGAGGGGAAACATAAGCCTCCGCAATCGAATATTTTGTGGAGTGGTTGGATGCAGAAAAGGCCATGGCATCGCGTGTAATTTTCACATTGCGTTCGAGTGAAATCAGCATCGGATGTTTTTCCATGTATTTGTTTTGTTCCATCAATTCAAATAGAACACGCGCTTTGTGCGAATCCATGTGTGTGTTTTCGTATATGTGCGCATGCAGAATATCATCTTCACGCACCATGAAGTCGGCAAAATCGATTTGTATTTTTTTAGCGACCATTCGTCAAAGCTTCATTTAATAACCAATGCATGGCTTTATCCCTGTTGCGAAACATTTTAGTAGGCACGATAGGTTTAAAGACAGTCAGGTAAATGTTGGCAAGATAGGTCTGCACCGAAGAATTGATCAGGTAGGCTTCGGCAAGAGAATAAGCAGAGCCTTCGGGACTGGCGGAATAGGACATGGTCTCGCGCGAAACATCCATGGGATGATTTGAAAAAAAGAACATCAGGAATTTTTTTTCCGGACAAACTTCTTTAAAGCCTTTTGTGATTTCTTTGGAGTGCTCAAGACTTAGAATTTGAATACCCACAAATTCAGCTTCCATCACGCCATTGTCCAATGGTGTCAGTTTCAAAAAGCTGAATTTTGGCAAAACCAAATTTTCCATAGTAGCAAGAGTCGCACACAATATAGCGAAGTCCTGCCAATTAATCAACGCTTAAATGCTGATTCTCAGATGTTCGAGAGCCTGATGGCAATAAGTGCACCAACACCCGCAATGAGCGCCCATTTCAAGGCAATGGCACCGGGTTTACCTTTGGAATATTGAACTTTTTCCTTTTCAATCAATTGGGTTTGGGTCACTTCGCGAATTTGTGCTTTCGAGGATTTTTTGCCGGAATAAAGATACGCGCCTCCGGTTTCATTTTGCAATGCTTCCAGTTCCGCATTCACCTTATCGTTGAACTGAATGACATGCAGCAAGGCTTTATCCGAATGCCTTCGAATCATTTCTTTTACATCGTTGTCGAGCGAAAACGAACCATCGGTGCACAAAACGATATGGGATGTATACGCACTCCAGGCTTCTGTTTGCTCATAACAAAACCGAAGCGATTTGTTGGCATTGGTCGATGATTCGGTTTTTAGTGAATCCAGTTTTCCTTTCAATGCTGCAGGATTCGGTCGTGATGGCGATAGAATGATTTCGGGTCGCGAAGAGAAACCAATCACGGCGATATCGATATGTTCCGGTAGGTCTTTATAGGTTTCCAAAACTGCTTCACGAGTTTCTTTCAAACGGTTTTTGTATTCCATCGAACGACTCACATCCATCAGAAATACGAGTAATTCTTTGGTTCTCGGAACAGTGTTTTCTTCCAGTTCCACCACGCTTACATCATCCAGAAAATAGTAGGCTGTTGCGCGCGTACTCACAATGGTAAATTTGTTCGATTGTTTTTTGATCGGTGATTCCGTTGTGGCAGGATTGGGTTTGGGTAAAAAATTACCAATGGTAATGTAACGCTCACCGCCAAGAGCAGTGTAAACACCTTCAATTTTTGTCCAGTAAAAACGACTTCCCAAGTGTGGATCCAAATCCATTCCGATTTGCGGAATTGCTTTCAGTTTGGAACGATTGTATTTGTCGGTAAGCGGATCTTTGGTCAGACAAGCCGCCACTTCCAGAGGAGCAAAATGAGCGTATTTGTATCGGGTAACATAAAACGTGACTAAATATTTTTTTCCGGCTTCCAAAGGTTTCCTGAGTATGCCGGTGATGTATTCGCGGTAGTCTACATCGCTGCTCGACCAGTGTTTTTCGCCGAGAATCAAAGCCATTCTTCCTTTGCCGCTTCTTGCTTTTACCAATGGATGACCACGCATGGTGGATGCCGGAGAATTGTAATAATCGGTACTTGCAGCAGAAGTTTGTTCCCATCCATCTACCAATCGATTTCCGGCGGAGTAATTGCCGTTGTATTCACTGATGGGTTTTTCATCGCCGCGATCGCATTGGGTGCAATTTTCGAGCTTACATGAGTTTAATGTATGCAATTTGGAATAGATCAAATCGCCGGTTTCGAAACTGGGATTGAACACCAAATTTTTTTGAGCTTTTCCGCTGATGGAAGCCAACACAAAAAGCAAAGCGAAAGTTGAGGTGTGTAGCTTCATCATAATTCGAAACGCGATGAATAAAAATTTCCGGTTGGGAGTTTAATCCGATATCCGGTGACAACTTTTATGCCGAACAATCCTCTTTTGACAATATAATCAATGCGTCCTTCCAAAGGCTCAAAATCAGCCAGAATCCAGCGTATGCCATGGTATTGCGCATAGGTGTCGTTCGGGAATTGCAATAAAATTTTGGTCTTGCCCGGATGTTCAAAATCACCATCGTATTTCTTGTAAAAATGTGTTTCTACATAAGCATCATACGAAAGCAAAAAATTCAAATCAAGCAAAGCATTGGGAACCACTGGCGCGATGCAAAGAAAAATATGCAGACTGACAATCAGTTTTTTCGGCTTGATCCAGCGAAACAGCAACAGTCCGACACCCACAATACTTAACACATACAGTGGCCATAAAATGTAGGTAGGCACCATGGTACCCAAAACCACATTGCAAAAACTCAATAGATGAAGCGGAATAAAAGAAGCCCAACTTCCTGCAAAATCGGCGAATTCGTGAATGTACCAATGCAAGGTTTTTTGGAGCTCCTTTAGCGGACGAAACATCAAGGGTGCAAAATTTTTATAGGCATATAAACCCAAAAGAATCATCACCACGGCACCCGGTGCTTTAAACAAATACACCGCAAGAGGAAGAAGAAAAATCAGGAAAGCCCAACCGAATAAGGTTTTCCAGGCATCGTTGAACTTTTTGTAATAAGCTTTCCAAATTTCCTGCTCGCGTTTCAGGTTTTCCTTGTACTGCTGACGCCAAGCTTCACGCGCTGTTTTTTCCGCATCTTTTTTTTGCTGTGTATGCGTGTAGGTGTTTGAAGAAGAATTTAAGATCTTCCCGTTTTTCCAGGCTTCAAGATATTCGTAGGCATCGTTGAGTTTGCGGAACATTTCACCCGCTTCAGGAGAAGGGTTGACATCCGGATGCACCATTTTGGCTTTTTTGCGGAATGCTTTTTTGATTTCGGCTAAACTGGCGTTCGGACCTAATCCAAGTATGCTCAAGTATTCCGCAACGCGACTCATCCTTTTTTAAACGTCAACAAATATTGGTAAGGAAGAAGTTTTTCATCGCGACGATCAACGCGGTAACCGGCTTTTTTCATTTCTTCAACCACTTCATCCGCAGAGAGTTTCATCTCATCCGGCGGACCTTGTGGCAAATCGCCTTTTTTGAAATCAATAATGCACACAACACCACCTTTGCGCAAACCCTCTTGCATGTTTTTGAAATAAGCATCACGGTTTTCGATGTGGTGATAGACATCCACCAAAAGAACCAGGTCAGCTTCTTCCTTCTCTACAGGTGCTTTGTCGTATGCTGCTTTTCTTGTAACTAAGTTCTTAGTTGATCGCGTTTGGGCAACGCTATCCATGTAATGAATAAAGCGATCATCGACATCTGCCGCAATTACTTTTGCAGCTTTTTCACTCAGACGAAAAGCAAAGTATCCCGTTCCGGCGCCAATGTCCACAATGTTTTTCCCCTTAAGCGCTCCAAGCCACATCACCACCGAATCGGGTTTTTGCCAGGAGGCACGTTCCGGATTTTCAAATCGATCGACCAAGGTTTGAAACTCACTTTGGTTCATGTAGGCGTTGGCATCGCCGTGGTGGTGACCATGATTGTGATGAGCTGTTGAGTCGTGTTTTGCATGGGCGGTATCCGCTTGATGGTGGTCGTGTTGGTGTTCTCCTCCACATGCCACAAAAAACAGGACAACTGCAATGTAGAATTTACCGGTAGCTCGGTTCATTTTTTTTCGATTTGATTACGCAACGGAATACGCGTTTTCTGAATAAGTAATGTGCACAAGGTTTGCATTTGTTCATGTTCTTTTCCTTCGGCAACAATCATGGGTTTTCCTTGTTTGGCGTGCAATTCAAGCACACGGTATTTGGATGTCCCCCATTGTAGCGCAAAAGCATTGATGAGTTTTTTCTCTTTCAAAACAAAATGTTCGAGAAATGTAAATGGTACCCCTTTGTTTTCTTCGAGAAAAAGAAATTTTTTATTCGGATCGAAAATGAGTTTGTGTTTGCGCTGATTCAAAATAGCCATGCGACGAATAAACACAATGATAAAGGCAACTGCAATTACTGCGTTGGCATAAAAAACCCATTTCAAAACCGAATTGGTACTGAAATACCATAAAATGGCAAGCGTAGAAAAGAGGATAAGAAAAAACAACCAAGGCAAGGGAACTTTTCCGCGTTTTACCGTGATACGACCTGTTTTTAGATCGGTGGTTATTTCATCATAGCCAATGGTCATGGAGCTGCATTATTCCACAGTTACCGACTTGGCAAGATTGCGTGGCTGATCCACATTGCATCCGCGCATAACGGCGATGTGGTAAGAAAGCAATTGCAGTGGAATAACAGCCAACAGCGGTACCAGTACATCGTCTGTTTCAGGAATTTCAATGATATGATCCGCAATCTTTTTCACGATCTGATCACCTTGCGTTACAATGGCAATGATTTTTCCTTTACGCGCTTTTACTTCCTGAATGTTGCTCACTACTTTTTCGTAGCTCGGACCTTGCGTTGCAATCACAAACACCGGCATTTCCTCGTCGATCAAGGCAATCGGACCATGCTTCATTTCAGCAGCAGGATAACCTTCGGCGTGGATGTAGGAAATTTCTTTGAGTTTTAATGCCCCTTCGAGTGCGACAGGGAAACTGTTTCCGCGGCCAAGGTACAAGGCATTGCGTGCATCTTTGTAGATGTCGGCGATGTATTTGATTTGTGCATTCGATTTCAAAACCTCTTCTACTTTTTCAGGAATCGAATCGAGTTCAATCAACAATCGGTTGAAACGACTGGCAGGAATGGTGCCGCGTTTTTGTCCGACCATCAGGGCCATTAAAGTAAGAACAGTTACTTGCGCCGTAAATGCTTTGGTGGAGGCAACACCAATTTCCGGACCGGCATGGGTATACGATCCTGCATCGGTAGAACGTGCAATGGTAGAACCCACCACATTACAAATACCAATGATGGTTGCGCCTTTCGATTTTGCCAATTGAATTGCAGCAAGGGTATCTGCAGTTTCGCCCGATTGAGAAATCGCAATGACTACATCGTTTTCGTCAACAATAGGATTGCGGTAACGGAATTCCGATGCGTATTCTACTTCTACCGGAATGCGTGCAAGTTCTTCGAACAAATATTCGCCAACCAAACCTGCATGCCAGGAAGTTCCGCAGGCCACCATAATGATGCGACGTGCATTGGATAGTTTTTGCTCGTAATCGGTAATACCGCCCAATTGAACCCATCCTTGCGTTGAAGAAAGTCGACCGCGCATGCAATCGCGAATGGAACGTGGCTGCTCGTAAATTTCTTTCAGCATGAAGTGCTCGTATCCGCCTTTTTCAAGTGCTTCAAGTTGCAACTCCAATTCCTGAATGGAAAGACGTTTATCCTGATTTTTAATGTTCTTGATTTTCAATCCTGTTTTGCGGTCAATCACGGCAATTTCTTCGTCCTCCAGATACACCACGTTTTTCGTGTACTCCACAATGGGCGTGGCATCCGAAGCAATGAAGTATTCGCCTTCTTCACCAATACCAATGACCATCGGCGATGATTTTTTGGCAGCGATGATGCGGTTCGGATTGCTTTTGTCCAGCACGAGAATCGCATAGGCACCATGCACTTCATTCAAGGCAATGCGCACGGCTTCAAACAAATCAACTTTTTCTTTATTGCGGATTTCTTCAATGAAATGCACCAAAACTTCCGTGTCGGTTTCGCTGGTGAATTCGTGTCCGCGTTTGATTAACTCTTCTTTAATAATCGCGTAGTTCTCAATAATTCCATTGTGAATGATAGCCAAAGAACCATCACCCGAAAGATGCGGATGTGCATTTTCATCGCATGGAGCACCGTGTGTGGCCCAGCGGGTGTGACCAATACCGATGTTTCCGGTAAGCGCTTTATCCGCGGCAAAATTTTCGAGTTCTACAACTTTACCTTTTTTCTTGTACACATTCAATGCACCGTTTTCTACGAAGGCCACACCGGCCGAATCGTAACCACGGTATTCCAAACGCTTCAGTCCTTTGATCAGGATCGGATAAGCTTCTTTAGGTCCAATGTATCCTACAATTCCACACATGGTAATCAGTATTTGGTATAAATAATAGACAGTTTGGGTTTGTCGCGATTGTCGGAATTTGCACCGCTCATGATGCTGCGGTAGGCAGTAATGGCCGAGGCTACGACAACAATCTTAAATCCATAGTTCGGTTTGGTTCCGTTGAGGACTTGATTGATGTGACGACCAATGGAAAAGCGGTATAACTTGCGTGAATCATCGTAAGTGCCGCCAAAGGTTACATCGCCATCGTTGATATCGGTCAGCAAATAGCTTTCGCCATCTTCATCCAATCCAAGAATCAGAATCTGTGGTGCCGGAGCAAAGGGATCCAAATTGAAGTATTGAACAGGTAAAGTCAGTTCTGCAAGGTTAACCACCACCGGACCATCAGCCGTAATGCTGCTCAAATCCGGAATACGCAATTCCGCACTCAATCCTGCACCACCCTGGAGGTAGAAGAAATTCTGACCAAGCGTGGTATCCGCAAGTTGTTGGGCAATCACCGTTCCCGAATAATCGTGCGAAACCGAAGTAAAACGCGCTGCATTTTCATTGATTAAAAAAGAAAAACGAATGGTGTCACCAGTGCTGATTTCACGGTAATACATGGTTACCTCAGTGTTTTCTTCAAGCAGATCGAAATAAAACAAACCGCCTTCGCCTGCCGCATCTGCTGTGATGTACAAGCCTTTGAACCAGTTGGTGAACGTGGTATTGTCGTTGAGGTTGGAACCCGGACCTTCATCGATGAAGCGTTGCGCGAGACTGTTTTTCAAACGCAAACGCAAAGCAGGAATGGTTGAATCTCCGGTAATAGGATCTTCATAATAATCTACAATGTTTGGTGTAAAAGTGCCATAACCGCTTTCCACCAAATCGGTGGGATCCACATCAAGTGTGGTGTTGGTATAATAGGCAGAGTCCTTCGACATCGTATCAAGCACTTCGTACACATGGAACGTTTGTTCATCCACATTTCCGTAATACCCTGCAAAAGGCAAATGCAGTACAATAGAATCAACAATGATATCTGCAGGATCAAATCCCGGAGCATTGGCTTCCAAACGAATTTGAGTGTAAAAACCGGATTTGGTCACGCCAAAAACCGGATCGTTGATCTGACCGAGCATCACCTGATCGAGCTCATCGCTACGCAGTGAATCGGCAAGAACGGTGTGTGTGTTTAAGGTGAAATTTTCCGCGAGCATTCCTTGCAACTGGTCTTCCTGCGGTTGAACAGGTAAACCAAAATCATCGTTTTTTTTGCAGGAAGTCAGCAGGGACAAAAAAAAGGCAGCGGTCAAAATTGACCGCTGACTATTGATCAGATGTGGTGTTTTCAATTTCATGAAGGATTAATCGACAAGCATTTCTTCGGCGACCTTGTCGTAAAATTCATTGTACGCAGCGATGTAGTTTTCGGGGTCCTGATAGTTCAACATTGGTTTTCCGCTTTCTTTGATGTGTGCGGAAATTTTGCTGTCGATCTTTTCACTTCCCTGAATAACGCCATCCGAAAAATTAATCGCGAGTTTGGTCAGGTTCACAAAATCCGGAGTTTTAATCGGCGCAACCTCACCGTCGTTAAAACCATCGAATTTCATTTTATTGGCCAGTTTTTTATCCATCGAACCGCTGAAACCATTGTCGTACACAGAGTACACAACTTTGGTATCGGCGAAATGCGGATCATCGCCATAATATTTTTTCAGATAAGCAGGCATCAGAGCCGTCATCCAGCCGTGACAGTGAATCACGTCGGGAACCCATCCAAGTTTCTTCACGGTTTCCAAAACACCGCGGTTGAAGAAAATGGAACGCTCATCGTTGTCGTCAAAGAACTTTCCGGAGTCATCAGATACAACGTGCTTTCTTTTGAAATAGTCTTCGTTGTCGATGAAATAAACCTGCATGCGTGCAGAGGGAATGGAAGCTACCTTAATAATCAGCGGATGGTCGGCATCGTTAATGATGATGTTCATACCCGAAAGGCGAATCACTTCATGCAATTGGTGACGACGTTCGTTGATGCAGCCATAACGCGGCATGAATACGCGAACTTCCTTGTCGATTTCCTGTACGCCTTGCGGAAGTTTCCGGGCCATGGTGGAGAGAGCAGTTTCGGGAAGGAAAGGAGTAATCTCCTGCGAAACATAAAGTACTCTTAGTTTTTCCATATTCTGTTTTACGATTTTCAGTGTGAGGGAAAAGAACGAGGGAACAAAAATATAGAAAAAAAAGCGGAATCTCAACAAATCCCCTTAGATTTGCCCCCCTTCAATGTCCCGGAACCCTTGAAAATACTGGAAAAACCCGAGGAAATCGATGCTTTTACCGCATCTGCCCGAGCCGCCGGAAAGCGGATTGGCTTTGTGCCGACCATGGGAGCCCTGCACGAGGGGCATCTTTCCCTGATTTCGCGCGCCTTGTGCGAGTGCGATGTAGTGATATGCTCCATCTTTGTAAACCCTACGCAATTCAACGATCCAAAGGACTACGAACGCTATCCCAGGGTAATGGATGAGGACGTGAAAATGCTTGAATCTGTAGGTTGTCATGCCGTTTTTGCGCCGAGTGAAAAAATCATTTATCCCGACGAATCCTTCAAACTGCAAATCGATTTCGGATTCCTGGAAACCGTGCTCGAAGGCAAACACCGTCCCGGACATTTCAAAGGAGTAGGAATGGTGGTAAAACGTCTTTTTGAAGTCGTGAAGCCCGACCGCGCTTTTTTTGGACTGAAAGATTACCAGCAAGTCATGGTCATTAAAGAACTTGTTCGTCAGTTTTCCATTCCGGTAGAAATTATCGGTATGCCCACCATTCGTGAAGCAGACGGCCTGGCCATGAGTTCCCGCAACCGTTTATTGAGTCCTGAAGAACGCACAACCGCCTTGCATTTATCTCGTGTTTTGCGTGAGGCGAAAGCCGTATTTGGAAAAACATCCATTGCTGATTTAAAATCGAATGCCATTCGCGAATTGGAAGCATTGCCCAATGTAAAAGTGGATTATTTTGAAATCAGCGACGGACACACACTGCAAACCATTCATGTACCTTCCGAATCATCTCTGCCTGTGGCTTTGCTTGCTGTGTTTGTAGGTAAAGTAAGGTTGATTGATAATATGTTTTTGGTGTAATTCCCGGTGACCAAAAATAGTCCGGATTACTTTCTGAATGCTCTTCTTCTTAATTGGTTCATTTGACCAAAACCTCAAAATCCATAAAAAAATAGGCTGTATCCCTTCAGCCAATACCTTCCGTCGTGGACGATTGGTAGTGGAGTAATAGGATAGGTTTGGAATTGCGAGATTTCAATACCTTTACGGCATGGAAATTCAAGTCCTTAAATCAAAGATCCACCGTGCGCGTGTTAGAGAGGCGAATCTGGATTACATTGGATCCATTACCATCGATGAAAATTTGATGGATGCTGCCAATCTTATTGAAAACGAACAAGTCCATGTTTTCAATTACCGCAACGGCGAGCGCATCATTACCTACGTCATCAAAGGCGAACGCGGTTCGGGAGTCATTTGCCTGAATGGTCCTGCAGCTTTGAAATTTTCGGTGAATGATGAGGTCATTATCGTTTCTTATGCCGGAATGGATTTCGAACTGGCAAAATCCTTTCGTCCGAATGTGGTTTTTCCCGATCCTAAAACCAACACTTTAAAATCTTGATCCTTGAAAACACTTATCAAGGTCCTCAAAATTGCCATTCCATTATCCTTGGGTTTATACCTTGCTTATTATTCTTTTGCATCCATAGAGGATAAAGACAAAGTTGGACAGGTGCTTTCCCGTGCCAATTACTTGTTTATTTTCTTGTCGATTTTGTTCTCCTGGCTGAGTCACTATGCGCGTTCTGCACGTTCGCAAATCTTGCTGGAGCCAATGGGGTACAAAACTTCGGTATGGAACAATTACCATGCAGTGATGGTGGGTTATTTTATGAACCTCTTATTGCCTCGTGCAGGAGAAATTTCTCGTGCAGGTGTAATGACCAGAACCGAAAAAGTCCCTTTTGAAAAAGCATTCGGAGCGATCATCGCTGAGCGTGTGATTGATGTAATCATGCTCGCCACCATTTCATTGATCACCATCGGAATGCAGTACTCCAAATTCGAATTGCTTTGGGGACATATCAATGAAATGAAAACCAATCAAGGCAGCAGCGGATCATCTCCCTGGTTTTTTTATGTGCTTATTGTATTGGGAGTTTTGGCGCTTGGGGCTATGGTACTCTATGTGGTGCACAAAGGATTTCGCAGTAAAATCAACGGATTGATTAAAGGCTTAATGGATGGTTTGCTCACCATCATCAAGCTTAAAAAACGCTGGCAGTTTATTGGGTATACTTTTTTGATTTGGTTTTTATACATCGCACTTTACCTCATTTGTTTTTACAGCATCGAAGAAACTTCCGGACTCGAATTGAAAGGTTTGATGTTGGGATTTCTTGGAGGAAGCATTGGAATAATCCTGGTGCAGGGTGGTATTGGCGTTTATCCGGTAATGGTGGCCACTGCTTTGGCTTTGTATGGCGCCGACCGCGATATCGTCATCGCCTTGGGATGGGTAGTTTGGGCGGCACAAACCATTTTGCTGATTGTAGCCGGTGCAGTTTCATTTTATGTGCTTTCAAAAAAAGCAGTCTGATATCCCATGGAAAAATTAGATTTCATCCAAAAGAAAATTGTTCCCAAAGAAGAGCTGAAACGCCTTGTAAAAGGCTGGAACCTGAAGAACCAACGCGTGGTGTTTACCAATGGATGTTTCGATATCCTTCACCGCGGACATGCAACTTATTTGGCTAAAGCTGCGGAACTCGGCAACAAATTGATTGTGGCCGTAAATACAGATGCTTCGGTAAAGTGTCAGGGCAAAGGCGATGATCGTCCGGTGAACGATGAACAATCGCGCGCTTTACTTATTGCTTCGTTGTTGGTGGTAGATGCGGTTGTGATTTTTGACGAAGACACGCCATTGGAATTGATTCGTTTAATACAACCCGATGTATTGGTGAAGGGTGCCGATTACGATGCGAACGAAAACAATCCCGCATCCAAAACGTATATCGTGGGTTCTGATGTGGTTCGGGCAAAAGGTGGAACGGTTGCAACTATAGATTTAGTTGATGGCTTTTCTACGACCAATACCATTCGCAAACTCAAGTCCTGAGCGGTGGACCTGATCAAGTTCAAACAACTTTCCACACAACGCAAAGCAGAAAATAAAAAATTCCTGCTGTCTTTATCACGTAAAAATCCGCGGGAACTCGATGAAGTTTTTCATGATTTGCATGAAGAAGTTTTTTCGGAAACCGATTGCCTGACTTGCGCCAATTGTTGCAAAACCACTAGTCCCATTGTGAAAGAAAACGATGTCGACCGTTTGGCGAAACATTTGCGATTGCGACCCTCGGAACTCATCGTCAAATTTCTGCACGCTGAAAAAGACGGCACTTACATCATGAATGCAGCGCCTTGTCCGTTTTTGGATACCGACAATTATTGCAAAGTGTATGAAGCTCGTCCTGCAGCATGCCGCGAATATCCGCATACCGACCGACGTAAAATGCATCAATTGCTCAACCTCACAGCAACCAATACC
>JBIKKU010000330.1:0-3691 GCA_044360245.1 Flavobacteriales bacterium
TAAAATACGGCTCAAAAACTCCTTTTTTTCGGCTCAATTCAAAACAAAATGAGCCGTATTTTGTATGTTTATGAGCCGAAAACGCCTTATGGAAAATTTGAATGAACTTCACATCGAGATTTTGCGCTTTATTCATGAAAACGCACCAGTCTCGTCAAGTGAAATCCTCCGAGGCGTTCGAACCCCAATAGCCCTGGCCACACTCAAGAGGGCATTGCATTCTTTGATGGGTGCTTCACTCATTGAATCAGAAGGAAAAGGAAGGGCAACACGCTACAGGGTCATACCCCGACAGTTAGTGCTTATGCCTTTGGATACTTTCGGAAGGAAATTGATGAAAGAAAAATTTTAGGCAGTTATAATCATGAATTGATACGCGAGGTCTTGAATGGAATAGACCTCTTTACAACTCGGGAAAAAGAGCACCTTAGTGCGCTTCAAAGAAAATTCGAAGAAAACATAAAGGGGCTTTCAAATCAACAGTTCAAAATAGAATTTGAAAAGTTTGCGATTGATTTAAGCTGGAAATCCTCGCAAATAGAAGGGAACACTTACTCCCTGCTTGAAACGGAAAGACTGCTCAAAGAACAACAAAAGGCTTCAGGAAAATCAAAAGAGGAGGCCACGATGTTGCTTAACCATAAAAATGCCCTAGATTTTCTGTTAGATCACCCGGATTATTTGTCTTCGCTTAGCTTAGTCAAATTAGAAGAGTTACACTCCTTACTAATTCAGGACCTAAAAGTTGAACGCAATCTCAGGCGAAGGAAAGTTGGTATTACAGGCACCAACTATAAGCCATTAGACAATGAATTTCAAATAAGAGACGCCATTCAGGAAATGTGTCATTTAATCAACTCTAAAAAAAATGTATTTGAAAATGCCCTCCTGGCATTGGTACTAATTTCATACATACAGCCCTTCGAAGACGGAAACAAACGCACGGCAAGAATTATAAGCAATGCCATTTTAATGAATGGGAAATACTGTCCCATTTCATTTCGAACGTTAGATTCTTTAGACTACAAAAAAGCAATGCTCGTGTTTTACGAACAAAACAACATTAGCGCATTCAAGCAGATTTTCATTGAACAATTTGATTTCGCAGTGAATACATACTTTTGATTTCGACTTAAACTATGAACATCCACCACATCATATTCGACCTAGGGGGCGTTTTGCTCAATATCGATTACCAAAAACCGCTGGAAGCCTTTCGTGCATTGGGAGTGGATTTGCAGTATTCTCAGAAAGAACAAACCAAATTGTTCGACGATCTCGAAACAGGTAAAATAAGTCCTGCCATTTTCCGCGAAGAAGTCAGACAATTAAGCGGACAAAACCTCAGCGACAACGATATCGACAGGGCGTGGAATTCCATCCTGCTTGATTTGCCGGAAAACCGCGTAGCATTCCTGCATCGACTCAAATCAAAATACCCTTTGTTCTTGTTAAGCAATACCAACGAAATACATATCGCTCAATTCGAAGAAGACTTGGTTCGGGAATATGGTCATCCTGTATTTGAAGATGTTTTCCAAACCATTTATTATTCCAGTCGCATTGGCAAACGCAAACCAAATGCAGATGCCTTTTTGCATGTGCTTAACGATCATGAAATGCGACCGGAAACCACGCTCTTCATCGACGATTCGCCACAACACGTGGAAGGCGCGAAAAAACTGGGGATCCAGGCCTACCTGCTCAAAGGAGAACCGGAGGATTTATTGTTATCCTTAGGGCTGATTTAATCAGACTTTATCCTGACACAGTTCAACCAATACTCCATTCGTGGATTTAGGATGTAAAAAGGCGATGATTTTTCCATCTGCGCCATCCTTCGGACTTTTGTGAATCAACTCATATCCCGCTTCCGATAAACGTTTTATTTCAGCTTCAATATCGCTAACATCGAAAGCCATGTGGTGAATACCTTCGCCTTTTTTTTCAATGAATTTGGCAATGGCACTATCGGGTTTGGTGGCCTCCAACAATTCAATTTTGGTCTCGCCAATTTGGTAAAAAGAGGTTTTCACGCCTTCGCTTTCAACAGCTTCTTCTTTGTAAGGAGCGCGGTTCAGAAGGATATCAAAAACTTTTGCAGAATCCGCAATGTTTTTAACAGCAATTCCAATGTGTTCAATCTTGTTCATGCTGCCAAATTAGCGATTTTGCTTTGTTTGATTTAGTTTTAATACATGTCAGCGATGGCCTATAGCTTTGTTGTCGATTTACTTTTCGAGACAGAACCCCGTGTTAGAGCGATGTTTGGTGCACATGCTATTTACATTGGCGAAAGGCTGGTGTTAGTGACCCGCAAAAAAACCGAACATCCTGAGGCCAATGGTGTTTGGGTGGCCACAACGAAAGAACACCACGAAAGCTTGAAAAAAGAGTTTCCTTCCCTAAGCTCCATTCTAATTCTATCCAACGGAAAAAGTGAAACCAATTGGCAAATGATTTCGGAAAATGAGGACGATTTTGAAGAAAGCGTGTCACGAATCTGTGAACTCATCCGAAAAGGAGATCAGCGAATTGGCACCCTGCCTAAAAAGAAAAAGCCCGGAAAATAGGGCACAAATGTTAGCATTAATGATAATCAAATTAGCACTTTGTCAATGGAGAATGTTTGTCCTTTGACCAATGATGCATCTCGGAAAAAAGATCAAACTGGCCAGAATGAGCAAAGGCCTAACCCAGGCTCAGTTGGCAGATAAGATCCATAAAACCCGACCGCTCATTTCACATATCGAACAAACCGGAAAAGTACATCACGACACGGTAAATGCAATTTGTCGCGTATTGGGCATTAGTTTTGAAAGCCTCAACCAGGTGGAAGATCCCTCGCAGGTTTACGACATGCCCACACGTGAAACCTTTGAGTTTTTGAAACGCGAAAACGAACACCTGAACAGACTGGTTAATGCCCTTACTGATAACAACACGCATTTGCTGCGCCGTTTGGAGGAACTTGAGCGTCAATTGTTCAAGAAAAAATAATGTGACTCTTTAAGCGTTTTGCATTACAGGAAAAACCGGTTTATGCGAAACGTAAGTATCTCCATCATTTTTTGCCTTCTAACCATCGTTTTGTGTAATGCGAAGCATTATCCGGAAACCTCAATAAATTCAATGTCTTCCCAAAATCAGGGAAAATCACTATTGGTCCAAAACCGCGATAGCATCCGTGTTCTTCTCAAGAAAAAAATACAGCACAAAACTCCGCTCATTGTCCATGTATTCGTGCCCTTGTGTGATAACGAAAATCAAGGCATCGTGCCTGTAAACAAACAATTGGGCGATGGGATGAATTTGCAAACCAATCTCTATTGGGGGGCAGGATATGGCTTTCGCAGTTATTTCAAACTCAAAACCGACTGGAAACTGAAATCAAAAGATAGTCTAAAAGACCCCATCCTCGAAAGAGTGTGCTTCACCAAAACGATGTCCAACGGAACGAAAATAGTCATGGTGGGGGATGCGTACCGAGGCGACCGCATGAAACAATCGCTGCACCATTATTTCGCATCACTGGCAGGAGAACGCCACGACTCCATTTCGGTAGACGCAAAAACGCTGCAAATAGCCTCAAATGCAGATTTATTAATCTTCAACGGACACGATGGTTTAATGGACGACACTGTAAAAATTTACAAAAACGTAGATGGCAAACCGCGCGATGCCATGATGA
>JBIKKU010000331.1:0-3689 GCA_044360245.1 Flavobacteriales bacterium
TCCACCCAAATCGAGCGCGAGGTCTTCGAGAAAAGGGAAAATACCCGTAAACGGAATTTTTTCTACACCCAGCACGAGTTTCATTTTATGATACGTCTGAACCGGTTCTCCGTTTTCAATTTGCAAAGCAGCATTGAAATTGTCGTAAAAATAATTTGCCTGACCGGGAATTGGACCGGCTGTTTCGGAAGGAGTTTCACCGGGTTCATAAACACGGTAACTCGACATTCCGGTGATGAGTCGCAGTTTTGGAAATTCACTCACCAGGGCTTTCAATTGGAGAATGGCTGAATTGGTTTCGATTTTTTTTTCGTTCACCGCCACCGGTAATTGCGTTTCGGGTCCCAACACAAAATCGACATTCGCATCAAGTTTTGTGCGTGCAATCTGAATGTATTTATCCAACTGATCCACCACACCCATACCATCGAATTTCTCGTAATACGGATCGATATTAGGCTGTACAATGACCACATCCACCGGATCTTTTTTCTCCTCGTATGCAAAATACATCATCAAGGAAACAGAAGCAGGAAGTAGAAAAGTCAAGCCGAAAACCAAAACACGTTTCCATTGTGTTTTTCGCATTGCAGTCCATTGCAGCACATTGTTTTCTTCCGAGGCTTTACGCAACAAAAATTTGCGGTGTTTCCACAACTGAAAACTGAGGAGGTTCATGGTCAATACCCAAAGGCTTCCTCCTGTTACTCCGGTGAATTCGTACCATTGCACGAGTTCAACCTGATTGGCAAAAACATTGCCGTACGACAACCATGGCCAGCTGAGTTCCCACAAATAATGCAGGTATTCGAAACATAGCCAAAACACAAAAAAAGCAAAATACCCTTCGCGATTTCCCACCCGTCGGCGCGTAACATGGAACAACCAAAAAGGAAGCGTCATCAATAAGGCATTCACCGTTACGGCCATGATCATGCCTCCGGGAGAAGCGTTCCAAATCCACCAAGTGGTAAACAAATTGAACAAGAGGAAAAACCAATAAGAATGAAAGAGCACTTTACGTGGACGCAATCGCTTCGTCAAAACCTGGTCTTCCAAAAGCAACATGGGCACTAGTCCCACAAACACCAGAGGAAACAAAGAACCCACATGCGGCCATGCAAGCGACATCAGTATGGCACTCAGCGTAGAATAGGCAATTAGTGGAATTTTTTTCACCGGTGAAATTTGAGTCAAAAATACACAAAAGACCGAGGCAACAAGGAAAATAGATTTTACCGATAGGGGTTCTTTTTCTATATTACGGACATGAATCCAAAAGCCATTCTCTTCCTTGTTGCGGCAAGCGTTTATGCTGCATTTTCTTTTGCTCAGAATCCCAAAAAAAAGATTGACCACACGGCATACGACCAATGGCAATCGGTACGTAACTCACAGATTTCTTCCAACGGAAACCATGTGGTATTTGAAGTAAATCCGCAAATCGGCGATGGTTATTTGTACTTGGTAAATACCACAACAAACACTACTGACTCCATAAGTCGCGGATACGATGCACGTTTTTTTGACGGCGGAAACTTTGTGCTGTTCCGCATCAAGCCGGCCTATGAGCAAACGCGAAAAGCAAAACTCGCCAAGAAAAAAGAGGACGATCTTCCAAAAGATTCTGTTGGTGTTTTTGATATGCAACAACGAAAAATCCTGAAAAAATTTCCGCTATCGAAAACTTACGGTGTGCGTGAAGAAAGCAAGTGGGCTGTCATTCACCATTTCAAAATGAAGGAAATTCCTTCCAAGAAAAAAAAGAAAAAAGCACCGGTCATTACATCCGAAGGAACTGTGCTGGAATTTGTAGCGCGCGAACATTTGTTGAGCATTCCTCCCATCAAAGCGCCCAAAAAACCGAAACCCAATCCTTACCTGGTGCAATTTCCTCACGTCACCGATTTTGTCGTCTCCAAAAAAGGCGAACAAATTGCGTTTATACAACAGCGCAACGTGAACAAAAAAGATTCGGCTTACATCAAGGTTTTTTCTTCTGCTACCGGAAAATGGAAAACTGTTCACGCTATGGAAGGCTTGGCAAAATCGATTGCCATCACCGAAACGGGAGATGCGCTTAGCTTTCTAGCTTCAACCGATACAGCAAAAAACAAAGTATACGATTTGTATTACTGGAAAGAAGGAAACGCCACTTCAAGCTTGATGGTTGATGCATCCAACAGCATCATGCCTAAAGAACATTGCGTTAGCGAAAACGCTGCTCCATATTTCTCTAAAAATGGTCAGCGCATCTTTTTTGGCATTGCACCAAAACCCGAAAAAGAAATCAAAGACTCACTGACCGAAGATGAAAAATACCGACTGGATATCTGGAGTTGGACCGACACGCGTCTGCAACCTGAACAACTCAAAGTAGTTGAGCGCGATAAGAAAAAATCCTGGTTATGCGTGTATCACCTCAACACCAATAAAATTGTTCAGTTGAGCGATCAAAACCTGGAAGATCTCAGCATCATCGATGACAACAATGGTGATGTTGCACTTGGTTATTCCATGTCGGCCTACGAAAAAAGCAAAAGCTGGGATTCACCAACAGGAATGGATTACTACCTGGTGAATGTCATCAACGGAGAGCGAAAATTATTGCTTCAAGGACATCGCTTTTACTGTCGCATGTCGCTAAATGGAAAATACCTGGTGTATTACGACCGCAAAGAAGACCATTGGTTCAGCCTGGAAATTGCAAGCGGGAAAAAACAAAACATCAGTGCAGGAATCACCGAAGATTTTTGGGAAGACGACAATGGCAATCCCGCATTGGAAGATGCGATCGGCATTATGGGATTCAGCAAAGAAGACAAATACGTTTACGTTTACGGATTGCACGACATCTGGAGACTCGATGTGCAAGATCCTTCCAAATGCATTTGTCTCACGCGCAATTTCGGTCGCGAAAGCAAAACACGTTTGCGTTACATCTCACTCGATCCGGAACAAAAACACATCGACGAAAGTTTTCTGGTTTTATCCGGCTTTAATGAAACCACCAAACGCGACGGATTTTATTTGTACGAAGAAAAAAACCGCGCCAATTCACCTATCCGACTTGCGGAAAGCGATCATACTTACGGTCCGCTGAAAAAGGCAAAATCAGCGGAAAAAGTGTTGTTCTCGCGCATGAACTTTCTACAAAGCCCGAACCTTTGGCACTCCGATTTACGCATGACTTCTGCCAAACAGCTGTCCAATATCAATCCGCAACAAAAAGAATACAACTGGGCCAGTGTTTCCCTAACACATTGGAAATCGCCCAAGGGAAGAGAGCTTGAAGGATTGATTTATTTACCCGAAGATTTCGACAGCACGAAAAAGTATCCGATGATTGTGTATTTCTATGAAAAATATGCCGATGAAATTCACACCTATTATGCGCCACGTCCTTCTGCGTCCATTATCAATCCCACCGAATACTGCAGCAATGGCTATGTAGTATTTATTCCCGACATTCTTTACAATGAAGGCACACCGGGCGAAGACGCCTACGATTGTATTGTCAGCGGCACACAGCACATGATTGCACAAGGATACATCAACAAAGATCGCATGGGCTTGCAGGGACAAAGCTGGGGCGGATACCAAACCGCATATTTGATTACACAAACCAACATGTACCGCGCTGCCATGGCCGGAGCTCCGGTAAGCAACATGACGAGTGCTTATGGAGG
>JBIKKU010000043.1:0-13173 GCA_044360245.1 Flavobacteriales bacterium
AATGGGATTTTTTTTGCACAAGAGGCGAGCAAAGAAATCATCGCCAGGAAAAAAATGAAACGTTTCATAAAGGTGTTTTAAATTCAAATTCAAGTATTGTACCAATTTTTATTGCACTAGTAAATTACATCCGCGAATGTCGCTATTATCCATGCGTCCAAGCACTTCGAATCGTCCATCTGCGTGAATTTTTCCAAGGTCATCTACAGCAATAAACGAACAACTTTCGGCATTACCTAAATCAATGATATTGATGGCGCCTGTTTTATGGATGCCGCAATAATGAAATGGATCGGTGGTTTCTCTGATGAGAATACGCAAGGTTGAAGAACTTTCAAAAATTCCATCTCCTTTGCTATAGGCTTGCGAAAACAATTCTGTCATTCCATATTCGGAGTGGATGTGAGAAGAACCAAATGCAGCGCACAATTTTTCGTGGACTTCCTTTCGTGTAATTTCTTTCCGTTTTCCTTTCATACCACCGGTTTCCATGATGATAATATCGGGGATGAATACCGGAAATTTTTCAGCCAAATCGAGCAAAGCATGTGTTACCCCCAAAAGCAAAACAGGTCTTTTTTCGGATTGAAGTTTGACCAAACGTTCACTCAATTCTTCCAGTTTATCCAGGTAAAATCCACTCTCGGGTTGTGCTTGCCGAATGAAATGTTCTGTCATGGTAATCAGTGAACTTCCGCTTCGTTCAAGGTATCCGGGCAATAGCGCCAAAATGGTGAATTCCCGAATTGGACCGTACTGCTTTTCAAATAGTCTGGTGGCTAAGGACAGGTAAAAATTGTCATCTGAATAATGATGGAAGCTGGTGTGCTCGCCGGTGGTTCCGCTGGAGGTGAAGGCCTTTTCCGGGACAGGATGAATGCAGCTTACCTTATGTGTTTTGAAAAAACTTACAGGCAAAAACGGAATGTCTGAGAGTGCATGAATGTCCTCAGGTTTTCTGCCAAGCAAGGAAAGAAATTCGCGGTAAACAGGATTATGTTCAGCTTGCAAACGAAATATTTCCAGAGCAAGCGCGTTAAATTGATGCTGATCGTTGCAATTCAGTATCCGTTGCTTCAAATCTTCGGAAATGGGTGAACGTACTGGCACGAAATGCGTATATTTATAACTATGAAATCTTGGTCAAAGATAGCGCTTATTGCCATTCCGCTTGCAGGACTGATGTCTTGTCTTAAACCTGCTCAATATCCTGATGAACCAATCATAGAATTCAATCGGATTGATGTTTACGGAGACACGGCCTACCTCTTTATCAATTTTACCGATGGTGATGGAGATATTGGATTAGGAGATGTTTACACCGATCCTCCTTTTGATACTTCTTCTATATACTACAATAATATTTTCATCAAGTATTACGAGAAGGTCAATGGACAATGGGTTCAGGGAACAAAAATTCCTTCGGGCGAACCTGTTGAATTCAATTACCGTACTTTGGTCATTACACCAAGCGGTCAGAATAAAGCGCTCAAAGGTGAAATTCGCGTGATGTTATCACCTACCTATTACAATCCGCTCTCTGCCGATTCGGATACCATCATGTACAGAATTTCCATGTGCGATCGTGCTTTGCATATGTCCAATGAAGTGGAGTCTAATATGATTGTTCGGTAAAAATCCTTTTTGCATTTCAATCTGACTTATCGCGCAAATTTTTTGTAGCGCTTATCAGAAAAAGAAAATAGATGGGGAAATCAAATCAGGATGGGTTCTTTTCTGAAGAAAATACTCCGTATTCTCCGTATACGATAGGTAGAATTTTCTTTCTCCTTTTTTTTGCACCGTTGGCATACTTTTTTCCGGTTTGGAGATTTTTCAAAAACATGGTAATCATTCCGGCAAGGGAAAAAAGCAGGGAAATCAATGCAGGAATTACCTGAGGAGTTGGAGAAACTTGACGAAGAATCAATGCAAGAAGGATGAATAAAGTTCCTAGCGAAAAGCAAAGAATAATCCAACGATCGTATTTTTTCCGTAATTCTTTCATAAGCCCATTTGGTATCTAATACACCAATAGGCCTCTTACGAGAAGGTTAACAAAATGTTACGTAACGCAAGTTAGCTTTTTGCTGTCCGCCTGGATATACTGAACATCAAGTCTGCCGCTTTTTCATGAGAATTGATCAAGTCAGAAAAAATGGCTGATGACCTCTGGTTGTATTCTTTCTCTTTTTGTTGTTCAATAATATCTACCCTGAGTTCATCCCGGAATGTATTGATGCGATCCTCTATTTGGGTTGCCGTTTTAATTTCTCCTTTTCCGTAACCAAGTTGAATGTTGTTGTGCATTATTGTCAAGGCTTCTTTAAGCATCGCAATCATTTCTCTTACCTTGTTTCTTTGATCAGGATTAAACCAGATTTTTTCCTGGAATTTCCGTTCCATTATTTTTCCTACGGCGTAAAAAACATCCGACATTTCTTCAAGGTCTTTTGTTGTTTCCGAAAGCGACCGAGCCTCTTCCTGAGAATGGGCGGATAATTCTGATGCAATAATGGAATTTAAATAGCCTGAAATATTTTCCTCCGTTCGATCTGCCAAGGCTTCAAGGTCGACCATTTGCTGCAGGAGATGTTGCAATTGTTTTTCGTCTGTAGTAATGAGTAGGTTGTCACAATACTGCAACATTTCTTTATTCAAGCGAGCAAGTTTATCGATCTCCCGATTCGATTCTCCCAAAATTAGCTCCGGTGTTCGTATAAGCCCATGTTGTACCATGGTTAAACGAGAGTCTTCCATTTCTGCTGAGCCTAATGGAATAATCAGGTAACAAAGTTTTTCGAATGGATTGAGCAAGATGATGGCTAAAATGCCGATGATTAGGTTAAATCCGGAATGCAAAAGTGCAAGTGCAATTGGACCTTTATTTTGATCCTCCATGCTAGTGGAATCCATAAAAAACGATGTTGTTGCAAATTCTAATAAATCGATGATGAGGTAAAAGAATGGTAAGAACAACAAAACGCCTATTAGGTTGAACAGCGTGTGTGCTAGTGCAGCTCTTTTTCCGTTGCGGTTGGTAAGTAATGCTGCAAGATTTGCAGTAACTGTGGTGCCAATGTTTTCACCTAATACCATGGCTGCAGCAAACTCAAATGGAAGCAGTCCTTTTTGGGATAACACAATAGTAAGTGCCATCATTACGCTGGAAGATTGCACAATCATGGTGAGCAACATTCCGGTAAGAATTCCTGCCAAAACGCTGCCAAAATTGCTTCCGGAAATGGAAGAAATAAAACGAATAAACCACTCTTGGTTTTCGATGTGCTCACTGGTTTGTTTTAAAAATCCAAGAGCGATAAACATGAGCCCAAATCCGAATAAAAACTCACCAATCGATTTCACCCGGTTCCTTCGGTTAAACACTAAGGGTAGCGCAATGGCGGCTGCAAATAATGCAAGCGACTCCATGTTGATGCGTTCAAGGCTAAAAGCAAACAACCATGCCTTAATCGTAGTACCAATATTAGATCCAATTATCAGTGTAATGGCCTGGTGTAGGGCAATCAGACCTGCGTTTACAAATCCTACAACCATTACCGTTGTAGCAGTAGAAGTCTGAATTAATGTGGTGGTAAAAAGTCCTGTAATTACCCCTTTAATCCTGTTCGAGGTAAACTTGTTTAGGATTTCTCTCAGACGATTGCCGGCAAGTTTTTGAATGGATTCCGAAGTAATCTTCATCCCAAACATAAACAAGGCAATGGCGCCAACAAGAATCAATATGTGGTTAAAACTGTCCAATTTCAGAACTAAACGTTGCAAAAATACCCCGATAGACTCCACAGGGAATACCTCTAAGTTAGCTTTGTGTTAAATATGTGTTTTCTGAACCCTCTTTCGAGGTTTTTACCTAAAAATACATACGTATATTTCTTTAATTAATCGTTTTATATTGTTGATTTTCAGTTTTTTAATTTCTTTATGGGGGGCTCTTGTTTTGATTTTATGTTAACTTATTGTATCCTTTATCGTTTGCGCCGTGGTATTTTCCTTTGTTTAAAGGAATCATTCTGATATTTGGGGAAAATTACATTAATGGAAATTTCCAACTACATCCTTTTCCTGCTCATTGTTTGTATTGTGTTTGCTTGTTTGTTTGAATTCATCAATGGATTTCATGATACAGCCAATGCGGTGGCAACGGTCATTTATACCAACTCTTTGAAGCCCACTGTGGCTGTGGTTTGGTCGGGGACATTTAACTTCCTTGGGGTATTCTTTGGCGGAATTGCGGTGGCTATGGGTATCGTTGATTTGCTTCCTGTGGAAATGCTGATTGAACAAGATACCTATAGCAGTATTGCCATGGTTTTGGCTTTAATCCTTTCTGCAATAATTTGGAATTTTGGGACTTGGTATTTTGGAATTCCTGCATCTTCTTCACATACCATGATTGGTTCAATTTTGGGTGTTGGTCTTGCTTTCTCTATGTTGCCCGGAAAAGAATTTGGTTCAGGAGTAAATTGGACCAAGGCCTCTGAAATTGGAATGTCTTTATTGATGTCGCCTTTGTTTGGATTTGGAATGGCGCTCATGTTGATGTATTTGCTTTCGCGCATGGTTTCCAATAAAGTTGTTTTTCAAACACCATCCAAAGATGCTAAACCACCGATGTGGGTGCGTGCCATTCTTATTACCACATGTACACTAGTAAGTTTCTTTCATGGTTCCAATGATGGTCAGAAAGGTGTTGGATTAATCATGTTAATCCTAATCGGAATTTTACCGGCTTATTATGCGATTGACGAAACCGTTAAGCCAAATAGTTACGTTGATGATTTGAAAAAAATTGAATTGATTTTATCTAGTGTGGATTCTTCTGCTTTATCTGCGACCGATCGTGCTACCTATGCAAAAATCTTTGTTAGTTCAGACAAAGTAATGGCTGCTATTCAAGGCAAAACCAGTGTGAATGAGATTCCACATGCCGAAAGATTCGATGTCAGAAAAAACCTCCTTTACGTTACACGTAAGGCGGAAAAATTAATTAAGGCAGAAGGTTTTCCAATGACTGAAGCCAATAAAGAAGAGATTAAAAAACACTCAAAAAATCTTCGTGAGATGACCGATTATGCTCCTTTTTGGGTGTTGGTGGTAATTGCATCGAGCTTAGGAATTGGAACGATGGTCGGATGGAAGCGCATTGTTGTAACCATCGGAGAAAAAATTGGAAAGTCGCACATGAATTATGCACAAGGTGCTTCAGCGGAAATGATTGCAGCGTCTACTATTGGATTAAGTACCTATATGGGATTGCCTGTTTCCACAACACACGTGTTATCTTCAGGTGTCGCGGGAGCCATGGTTGCGCAAAGCGGTGTGAAAAACCTTCAGCCGAAAACTGTTCGTACCATTGTTTTAGCTTGGATTCTAACGCTCCCAGTAACCATTATTTTATCGGCAGCATTGTTCCATTTTTTCAGAATGATTCTTTAATCAAAATTGACAATAAAAAAAGCCCCGCAACGTGCGGGGCTTTTTTTATTTCTGTCCGGCTATTTCTCGGATGTTGTTTGCAATGCGATCTGCAATTTCATCTGTGGGTAAATCGTTTTCATCCAATCCAAAAGGATCTTCAATTTCTTCGGCGAGGACTTCCAAACTCACCATGATGTAAAAAATAAACATGGTAATTGGAATGGCCCAAATGCGGAAATCGGGAATCAATCCAATAGGTAAGGAAATACAATAAATGAAAATGAATTTTTTCATGAACAAACTGTAGGAGTAGGGAATCGGAGTAGAACGAATACGCTCACATGCGCCTACAATGTCTGTCAGTTGCTGAATTTCTCGATCAATTAATACCAGCTCATCACCGGAAATTTCTTTGGCGGCCAATGCTTTTTTTAACAATGCATAAATACGATTGGCTATGGCATTTGGAAGATGACTAATGTCCCCAAGGATTTTTATTTGATCCTTTTCCAAGCCGGCATTTTCATAAGAGGCATTGTCTCGTAAATGATCCTTAACGGCAATGGGGTATTTCTGCAGCCAAAAAAGAAGTTCGCTTTTCAAATCGGAATTTCCTGTAATAAAATGACTGATTTTAAAAGAGGCATTGCGGGAACAATTCACCAATGCGCCCCATAATCTTCTTCCTTCCCACCATCGATCGTATGCTGTATTCGTTCTAAATACCAGGAACAATCCCATCACCACCCCAACCAGCGAATGAACACTAATGGTGTTTTTAAATTTGTGCACCGTATCGGCAAAATAATGGTCGATAATCCAAAGTATTCCTCCGGTAATGATGCCAATGATGACCATCTCTAGCCAAAGAATGCGCAGTGTGTCTGATTTCGGAAAAAGAAAAATTTGTCCGAACCATGTTTTGGGATTGTATTTAATCATATTGTGCTTTAATGATTCTTTAATGTTGCTTTAATGACCAGTTCTGATAGTGACACTACATTAACCGAAAATTAATCGACATGCCAGAGCAGAAAATCCTGCTAATAGATAACGATTACGGTTTTGTATCGGACATTAAGGAACTGTTGGAAAAGAACGGTTTTCAGGTGTTTTTGGCATTGTCTTCGCAAAAAGGCATGGAGCTTGCCCGAACGCATTTTCCTTCGCTTATCCTGCTGGAAGTTGATCTTCCGGAAATGGATGGATTGGAAATTTGTCGGGAATTAAGAAAGATTTCTGCTTTTCACGGCAGTTATATCGTTTTCCTCAGTTCGCGTAATGACAATTATATCCAAATTCTTGCATATAACACGGGTGCTGATGATTTTTTAATGAAACCTCTCAGCGAACGTTTGTTGTTGAGTAAGGTAGGAGCCTATTTTCGCCGGATTGAATCCTCTTCCGGAACTTCGGAAAAACGTCAGGGTCCTCCGGTTTTGCGTATCGATTACGAGAAATATTTGATCATCAAAGACAAAAGAGAAATTGAATTGCCAAAAAAGGAATTTGAAATCCTTTCGCTATTGTATAAAAATCCCCGTCGCGTTTTTTCGCGTGATGAAATCAAACAAAGAATTTGGGGAGATGATGATTCCATTAAAAACAGAACCATTGATGTACACGTGAAAAAGTTGCGTGAAAAAATTGGTGATGAACTCATCAAGACCATCAAAGGAGTTGGATACAAACTCGACCAAGATTAATACCAAACCCATTCTATAAGCACCGGATATTCTCCGGTGGCAACTTTCTCTTTAACTAGTAGCTATTGGTTTTCATCGATCCTTTCTTAAAAGGCTATACATGCAACATTCAGTTTCATGTGCCAATCATTATGTCAATTCAGGTTGGGGATTCCCGACATAGTTCCTAAGAAGATGTGTTTGTTGTGCATGCTTTTTATCGCAAAAAATGGAGCACAAAAAAAACGGGACTCCTTTCGAAGTCCCGTTTCTTGAAGTAGTTCCGGTTTAGTGATTGATGATAAGTTTCATCATTTTTGAACCATTAGCAGTGTTGATGTTTACCAGGTAGATACCGTTGGTAAGATCAGCAGTGTTGAGGTTGAAAGAATATGAACCGTTGTAAAGGTTGTTGTGGTTTTGGTTCATGATCATTTTACCTGTGAGGTCGTAGATCTCAATGTTCAAGTCACCTTCTACAGCCAAATCAACATTCAATGTTACAGTGTTGTTTGCAGGGTTAGGGAAGAGCAATGCAGAAGCAATAGCTTCAACTTCGTTCTCAACGCTAAGAGCAGAAAGGTTGATGGTAGTAGTGTCAGAGCAAGAACCTGAAGTAGCGATCAAAGTAACGATGTAGTTACCGTTGCTTGCATAAGTGTGTGAAGGATTAACAGCAGTAGAGTTGTTACCGTCACCGAAGTTCCAGTTGTAAGAAGTAGCACCAAGTGAGCTGTTGGTAAAGTTTACAGTCAAAGAACCGGGAGTGGTTGAAGCTGTAGCAGCAGCAGTTGGAGTAGGGTTAACGAATACAGCAGTAGCGATAGAAGTACCAACTCCGTCACAAGCATCAGCATTGGTTACAGTAACGGTGTAGTTACCAGATGCAGTTGCATTGTAAGTTTGGTTGGTAGCACCTGAAATTGGTGAACCGTTAAGGTTCCATTGGTAAGAATCAGAAGTTCCGCAAGAGAGGGTAACTGACTGACCTTGACAAATGCTGGTAGTACCACCTGCAGTGATAGAAGGAAGTGGTGAGCTGGATACGTTTACGTTGATAGCGTTAGAAGTTGAAGAACATCCGTTACCATCTGTATACGTTACAGTGTAAGTACCTGTGCTGTTAACAGTGATGTTGTTGGTTGTAGCTGCAGTAGACCATACGTTTCCTGAACCAGATTGTGAAGAAGTAAGAACTACAGATCCACCGGTACAGAAAGAAGTAGCGCCACCGGCAGTGATGCTAACAGAAGGAAGAGCGTTTACAGTAACAGTAACAGGTGAAGAAGTAGCTTCACAACCTTTGCTGTTGGTAACAGTTACAGAGTAAGTTCCTGAAGTTGTTACAGTGATGTCAGCAGTAGCTTGAGAGTTAGACCACTCATAAGAACCACCGGCAACTGTGTTAGCAGAAAGTTCAACGGAGTTGCCTGAACAGAAGGTAGTAGCACCTGAAGGAGTGATGGTAGCTGTTACAGAATTGTCAATCTCAGCGTTGTAAGCTTGATTCTGCGGATCCCATTCTGCCCAACATTTTGTCCAGTCGTTAGAAGCACCAAAAGCACCGATGTAAGTAGTAGGTGTAAAGAAGGAGTTGCTCAGGTTTGGATTGCTGAAATCTGCACCGCTCAACAAAGGTGAGCCTGCAGTAAGCAACATGTTAGGAGCAGTAAGTGAAAGGTTGGTATAACCCAGTGCACTTGCAGTACCAATGGTTTGGTTGTTGAAACCTGCAGTTGCAAACCAAGTGCTGATGTTGAATGCACCATTAACGTTATTTGTGGCAGCAGTTCCTGAAGTAGATGCAGCAAGTGTATCCGACATCATGCAAAGAACGTTATTGCGGAACTGAAGGTCGCCGTTTGTAGCATTGGTTTGTGTAGAAGTACTCTCAATCAATAATCCGGTAGGGTATCCGATCAAAACAGAGTTGTAAACTGAAGTGCGTGTATTTCTTCTCAAGTGAAGTGCACGACGGTAAAGGCTGTTAGGAGAAGCGGAAAAAGCTAATGGACCAACAATGGTTACGTTTGAATAGATTGGTTGTGTAATTGGAGTGTTTATTGTACCTGTAGCATCATTGTCCGATTCAAAACCGTTAGAACCTGATTGGTCAGCGATATTAGGGTCACGAATCACAAGAACGTTTTGAATCATTCCTTTGTATCCAAAGTCAGTATCCAAATCATCATCCCAGTTACGGTAGCAAATCAAATTTTTGATGTTTACAGTACCACCGAAACACTCTACTGCGTCGTCACCTGAATAGGATACCATGATGTTCTCAACCAAAGTTTTACGACCAACACCACAGAAAGTAATACCGTTGATCTCGGAGTTTGGTTGGAAAGGAATACCACCAAATTCAACACGTACATAACGAATAACACCTGAAGAGTCATCATCATTTGGAGTTGTTCCTCCACCGTAGATGGTTCCAACACCACCTTCAACAACAGCTTGACCTTGGGTAGTTCCAAGTGCTCCGTTGGCAGGCTGGTTCACAGAAGCCAAACCACAAACAATCAATCCACCCCAGTTACCGTATGAACGTGATCCGGCAGCTTTTTGTGAAGTAAATACGATAGGTTGCTCTGCAGTCCCGTTGGCATAAATTTTTGCACCTGGTTCAATGATCAAAGAACCTTTAGAAACTGAGTCACCTTTAATGAGTGTTCCCGGTTGAATGGTTAGGGTAGTACCCGGTTTTACAAACACAAATCCGTTTAGGATGTAAGTGTTGTTAGAAGTCCAGGTTGTGTTCGAAGTAATGTTACCCGAAACCACAATCTGAGCGTTGCTCATGGAGACAGCCCCAAAAACAACCGCTAATAAGAGTAGTAATTTTTTCATGTTTCAATTTTTTATCTGAGGCAAAACTAGGCCTAGAACATTAAGCCATTATTAATGACTGTTTAAGGAAATGGAAGTAATTGCAGGATTTGAAAACACAAACGGCCCCCATATTGGGGACCGTTTGTGAAATTGTAAAGCGAGTGTTAAGGAATCATACACGGAATGAAAATCCGATGGTGTAATAGCTTCCGCGTTTGTAGTATTGCATCAATTGGTCGTTGTCTACATTCAGCTTTCCATCAAGGTTGGCATCTTGTAACAATCGGAAAGGATTGTTGAATAAATCTTGTGCACTCAAACGAACGGAAATGTTTTTATTTATTCGTTTTGTCACAGTTAAATCTAGAAGGTTGCGTGGCATTTCATATACCTCCGGAATTCCCGGAACACCTACAATCACAATACGTTCTCCAATACGGTTGTAAATGATATTGAACTCGAGTCCTTGTGGACCATTGTAATAAATACCGGCATTGATGATGTAAGGTGATTGTCCCATCATTGGGCGACTTGGGTTCAATCCGGTTTGCAATGCTTCATCGCTCAATTGAATTTCGGATTTAATGAAAGAAGCATTGGCAACAATAGAGAATCGGCTGATGAAGGTTGAATCCATTGGGTTACCCAAAGATTTGCTAATGTCCAGCTCGATACCATAAGAAACAGCAGAAAGAGCATTTCCATAAGTGAAAGAGCGTGTTCCTCCCGAACCACCACCAGGTACAAAATAAACCTCAATTGGATTGGTGAATTTTTTGTAAAACAAACCGGCACTAATCATTTCGCCTGCATGCGGATACCATTCCCAACGAAAGTCGAAATTGTCAACGCTTGGAGTTTGCAAATCAGGATTACCTGAGTTGATGGCATTGAAAATAAAGTCGTAAAAATAGAGCGGAGCAAGTTCTCGGAATTCCGGACGGTTAATGGTTTTTCCATAGGCAGCGCGCAACTGCATAGTGTCTTTTATCAATTCGTACGTTACACTAGCTGAAGGAAGCGCACTTACAATATGATAATTTACGTTAACCGTGTCTCCTGAAATTTGATTTGAGCGAAGAATTTGGGTGTTGTCTTCCAAACGCATTCCAACCACAGCATTGAATCTGTCCGTGAAAGGCAGAATGGCCATGGCATAATAAGAGCGCAATTTGTTTTCGGCTTGGTAAGAATCGGCACCTTTAGTGTCTTCGTCAATTTTCAAACCTGTGGTGTTGTTAATGTTTTCAGGCATTAGAATTGAATCAACAGGTTGGTTTACCATTGCCCAATTGAACGTAAAGATGTTGGATGGTGCATAACCAATGTTTCGAATACCATATTCGCGGCTTTTATTTTCGAGGTATAATCCTGCTTTTAGGGATGGTTGGAAAGGATGAATTTCTTTTTTGCTGTTTTTGAAGAGGAATTTATGCTCGTAGTTTATTGCGCCCATGAAAATGTTTTCTTCCATTTCAATAAACAAGCGTCCCATGTAAAAAGGCTGTGCCGAAAACGGGATATAGGCAGCATAAGGGTCAGTTGTACCAATTGGACGTGTATAACGTATACGTCTCCAATCCGGTTCATTGCGTTTTGCGAATGAATAGCCTAATGTCCAATCTATAATGTTTAGAGGTTTTCCTTTTGCGTCTTCAGTGAATTCATGTCGACCTGTCAGTTGTGAGGATAAGATTGAACGCTGATTGTAACGGTAAGCGTATTCCTGACGATCTGTTCCTTCTTCGAAATTTTGCCCGCCTCGGAGTGTTGTTTCGTTGGTTGAAAGTTGGTTGAATAAGTTGCGAAAATCAATTCTTGTTCCCTCACCGTTGGTGAATCCCCAGTTGCTTAATGCAGCAAAACGGTATTGTCTTTGGTAAATGTTATCCTTGTAAGCGAAAATGGTGTCACTGGTATTTGTAACTTCATCATAGGTGTTGTAATCGTTTCGTTCAGATAAGAAGTATTGCCAAGTGTTGGAATAGTTTAGTTGATTTACTGCACCTAAACTCCATTTTTTTTCTTCGTTTTTAGGTTTGAACTTATGGTCAAATCCAATATTGAATCGGTGATCGATTCCTGCGTTCATTTTATCAATAGCCCAATTGTTTTCGAGGGATTTCCCAAAAGCTTCTATTTGCGAAAAGGGAATGTTACGGATATTGGATGGAGTGCCTTCCGGAAGTAAACGGTTTTTTAATCCGAAGCCGGTCCAATCTGAACTTTGTGCATTGTTTACGCTGAAATCCTGAAATGTGGTGCCGCTTCTGAACCCCGCATTGTAAGCTCCATAAATCGCATTTGAATCCGGGAGGTTTCTGGTATAAATGCGAATGGCACCTCCTGCAAATTCACCCGGCAAATCGGCCGAAGGAGATTTGTAAACCAGAAAACGGTCTACCGCTTGGGAAGGAATCAAATCAAAAGAAAATGATTTTACATCTGTTTCAACCGAAGGTGTTAAAGCATTGTTGAGCAATACAGCATTGTAGCGTTCTGATAATCCACGCACAACAACAAAGCGATTGTCGATTACGGTTAATCCGGGGATTTTTCTAGCTACGTCGGCAGTACTTTGGTTGGATGCCGATTTCGCAATAGTTGTCCCGTCGGTCCCGCTCACAACACCTTTTTCTTCTTTGATTTCTTTGGTAACAGCTGCGGCGGTATTTGTTGACATAGTTGCTTCAACCACTACAGTTGTTAATTCATTTTCACCCAATACGACATCAGCGGTAATGATTTGTTTTTCTGCAATGGTAATTTCAACCGTATTAGAAACCATCCCTACAAAAGAAAAGGTGAGTTTGTATTTACCAGGGCTCAATACAATTGCATAGGTTCCGTCAATTTCGGTAACGGTCCCCTTATTTGGAAGGCCTTCTACCACTACGTGTACACCAATGAGTGGTTCGCCGGTCATTTTATCGGTCACCGTACCTTTTACACCGGTTTGTTGTGCGAAAACACTTACATTCATCAGCATAAATGCCAGAACATAAATTAGATGGAATTGAAATTTCATTTGCTTATAGAATTACCGGTGCAAATGTCTTTCCTCAGCCTTAATGGACTATTACCCCCATGTTAACGATGTATTAAGGCGCTTTGAGGACTCGTCTGTAAAGCCCTTCAATTCTTTGCAGAATGGGATTTTCACCGTAATTTTAACCCATAATTAACACGGAGTTAAACGTTCACTAGGATA
>JBIKKU010000022.1:0-17979 GCA_044360245.1 Flavobacteriales bacterium
CGGTTTCCTCCAATTTCGACTTAAAAGGCTGGTTGATTTTGGGTTCTTCGGTCTTTTCCTCTTGTGGCACTAACCAGGTGAAAAAGCTATGCGATTGCTCCCAGTTGAAGTGTTTTTCTTCGGCAACAGGTTCCGTTTGAGGTGGAGTTTCGGTTTCTTTTTTCGGACGAAGCGGTTCAATCTGAATTTCCGGAATGGGATTCTTCACTTCAAGTTCAGGAAGTTTTTCCAATTCACCCATCACGTCCATTTTGATCGAAGCATTTACAGCTTCCCACAAAAATTGTTTTTCCAATTCATCGTATGCAGAAGCAACTTTTTCGCGTGGTGTTTTTGTTTCTTCTTCTACAGGTAAATCGTTTGCAACAACTTCTGAAGATGTTTGTGCTTTGTTCAATTCAAGTGAAGGAAGTTCAACCGGCGTCTCTTTTTCCGATTTTTCGCGAATCACTTCCTGCAATTTGGAACTGATCAAATCCTCGAGTAAATCTTTGGTAAGGACAACCGTTTCAGGCGCAGCGTGAGTAGTTTCGGGAGTTGGAATTACAGGAGTTTCATCCAGAATAAGATCCACCAGGCGTTCACTAATGCTTACATCAACCGGTTCGGGCACTTGAACAACTTCCGGTTCTGACTCAGTTACCACGGCCATTTGAGTTTCGGCTGTAGCTTCTTCGTGTTGCATTTCGGAGGAAATTTCCTCATCCAGCTGACGAATTTTTTCCATCACCGCACTGCGCATGATGAAATCATACAACACTTTTCGGTCGGAAGTTAGTACAGCAGTATATTTTAAATGCTCCAGGTAATCTACACTCTTGGTGTTGTATAATCCTTTGGTGTAAAGCATTTGCAAAGGTTGCGACCAAGGATATTTTTTAGCTAAAAGAGCAAGCGCATTCGTTTCCGCCGAAGAAATTTCTTCCGGATGCTGAGCGAAATAGGATAAGTCGTTTGCGTTCATCTTACCAATTACCGAATGCACGGTCGTATATATCCTGAACCAATTGTTTGTTGACTTCACTCACCAGCGATTCCTCATTGCTGCTGAGGTCTACACTGCTTTCGAAATCTACAAAACGGGAAAAGGATTGCTCAAAATTATCTTTTTCGTTGAAGGAATTCACATAACGAACGCGAACAGTAATACTCAAACGGTTCATTGCCGCAGTTTCATTGCCTTGGATGTTGACCGGACGAACATCATATCCCGTAATGTTACCTTCAAATTGAAGATCGCCATTGGAAGAAACGAGTCCGAGTTTGGTTTGTGCAATAAATAAATCTTTTAGCGATTCGGTGAATTGTTGCGAAACATTTGGTCCGGCCAAGGGTGCTGTATTGGTGAAAAAAGCAACCGAAACCGTTTTCGCTTCCGATGGAATACTCCCGCCATTGAAACTGTAATTGACTTTACAGCCAATAGGCAAAAGCAGTAACAATCCTATGATCCGAATGAATTTCATCAGAGCTTGTATTCTTTGATTTTACGGTACAAAGTACGTTCCGATATACCCAATTCACGCGCTGCATGTTTGCGTTTGTTGCGGTGTTTTTGAAGCGCTTTACGGATCAATTCTTTTTCACGCTCTTCCAAAGAAAGAGATTCTTCCACCTCTACATGATCGTCAATGTCTTCAGGGAAATGCGGATGATGCAGGGCAGGGGTATGTGGTCGGGAAATTTGATTTTCCGGATGGACATTTCCTTCTTCTTCGTTTCCGATGAATTGCGTGAGTACCGGATTTTTTTCCGTGTTCACCGGCAAATCCACCGCATGTCCTTGAACCAAATCAAACACCACTTTTTTCAGATCATTCAGTTCATTGCGCAAATCAAAAATCACCTTAAACAACAATTCCTTTTCACCCAAATCGGCAGAGCCCGAACTGCTGATGACAGCCGGAACACCTGCGGTTTCTTTTGGTAAGTATTGAATCAATTGTTCAGGGTGAATGTCGCGTTCACTTTCAATCACCGAGATTTGTTCGGCAGTGTTTTTTAACTGACGAATATTTCCGGGCCATGAATAGTTCTCTAAAAGGTGAATCGCTTCTTCATCAAGTTTTACCGGAGGCATTCGGTATTTTTCGGCAAAGTCAGAAGCAAATTTTCGGAACAACAAATACACATCGTGTTTGCGGTCACGCAATGCAGGAATGTAAATGGGAACAGTATTCAAACGGTAATACAAATCCTCACGGAATTTCCCGCGGCGTATGGCTTCCGGAATGTTCACATTGGTGGCGGCAATAATGCGGACATCCGTTTTCATTACCTTGGATGAACCCACTTTCATGTATTCTCCCGTTTCCAAAATACGCAATAAACGCACCTGAGTTTGCAGCGGTAATTCAGCCACTTCATCTAAAAAAATGGTTCCGCCATTGGCCACTTCAAAGTAACCCTTGCGCGCTTCGTGAGCACCGGTAAAGGAACCCTTTTCATGACCGAACAACTCCGAATCAATCGTGCCTTCCGGAATGGCACCACAGTTGACGGCGATGTACTGACCGTGTTTTCGTGGACTTAAATTATGGATGATTTGCGGCATGATTTCTTTACCCGTACCCGATTCGCCCGTAACCAAAACAGATAAATCGGTGTTGGCCACTTGCGATGCAACTTCAATGGCGCGGTTCAGGATCGGAGAATTTCCGATGATGCCGAAACGTTGTTTAATGGATTGTATGTTTTGCAAATTCATGGTTTCAAATTACCGGTTGGCCAATAAGTGTGGCTGCCGTACAGCTCTCTACCAATACATCAACGTATTGCCCCTTCTCAAATTGTAAACGAGGAAAAACAATCACGGCGTTTTGCGAATTTCTTCCGAATAAATGCGCATCCGATCGCTTGGAAACACCTTCCACCAAAACACGAAACGTTTTGCCAACTGCACGCTGATTGCTTTCCAAAGAATGCTGTTGTTGCAATTGGATGATTTCATTTAGGCGACGGTTTTTTTCTTCTTCCGGAATGTCATCAGCGTATTTGCGTTCGGCAAGAGTTTTTGGTCTTTCCGAGTATTTAAACATGTAGGCAAAATCAAAACGGACTTCCTTCATCAAGGAAACAGTGTCCTGATGCTGAGCTTCTGTTTCACCGCAAAAGCCGGCAATCACATCGGTACTGATGGCGCAATCGGGCATGAATTTCCGAATGGCGGCGATGCGATCCAGGTACCATTCACGTGAATAGCCACGGTTCATTTTTTCCAAAATTTCGGAGTTTCCGGACTGCACAGGCAAGTGAATGTATTTGCAAATGTTCTCGTACTTGGCCATAATTTCCAATACATCATCGGTCATGTCCTTTGGATGTGAAGTAGAAAAACGAATGCGCAAATCAGGAGAAACCAAAGCAACCATTTCCATCAACTGAGCAAAATTGGTCGTCGGTTTTTCCGGATCAATCACTTCACCTTTCGAAGTCATGTTCCATTTGTAGGAATCCACATTTTGTCCCAGCAAAGTCACCTCGCGATAACCCTGATCGAACAAATATTTTGCTTCGTGTACAATCGTTTGCGGATCACGACTGCGCTCTCTTCCGCGGGTAAAAGGAACCACACAGAAAGAACACATGTTGTCGCAACCACGCATGATGCTGATGAAGGCAGTAACGCCATTGCTGTCCAAACGAATCGGATTGATATCCGCATAAGTTTCTTCGCGCGATAGTAATACGTTTACGGCTTTCTGACCGCCTTCGGCTTGCTCGAGCAAACCGGGTAAATCGCGGTAGGCATCCGGACCAACAACGATATCTACCAGTTTTTCTTCTTCAAGTAGTTTAGCCTTTAAGCGCTCAGCCATACAACCCAAAATACCCACAACCAATCCAGGTTTTTGTTTTTTGCGCGCATGAAATTCATTCAAGCGATTACGAACACGTTGTTCGGCATTGTCGCGAATGGCACACGTATTCATCAATACCACATCTGCCTCCAAAGGATCGCGTGTGGTGGAATAGCCGGCTTGGGTTAAAATGGAAGCCACAATCTCCGAATCCGAAAAATTCATCTGACAGCCATAGCTTTCGATGAGTAATTTTTTCCCATTCTGAGGTTTCGATGCATCGCTTTCCATCATCAAAGCCTCACCCTGACGTGATTCATCTATCTCTTTATCAAAATGCTCGCTCATGACCTTTTCTTCGATTTTTCAAGGCTGCAAAGATAAGGAATGGAAATGAAGTGCCAAAATGACAGTGCCTTTTGAAAGCCCCGTAAACAGGGCAAAATCAAATTTAATCGACAGGGGGTGTTTTTTTTGAAACTTCCTTTTCGCTTTATTTGCACCCCCCGACCCCGGGGCACCATATAATAAAGGAGAGTATAATGGCAAAGAATCTGGTAATTGTGGAGTCACCCGCCAAAGCCAAAACCATCGAGGGATTCCTCGGTAAGGATTTCACTGTGAAATCGAGTTTTGGACACGTGCGCGACCTGGCTAAAAATGGAATTTCTATTGATATTGAAAAAGGATTTCTGCCGCACTATGAAGTGTCGGAAGACAAGAAAAAAATAGTCACCGAGTTGAAAAAACTCGCCAAAGATGCGGAAGTCATCTGGTTAGCAACCGATGAGGACCGGGAGGGTGAAGCCATTTCCTGGCATTTAAAGGAAACATTGGAACTGCCCGATTCCCGGACCCGTCGCATTACGTTCAACGAAATCACCAAACCGGCTATTTTAAAGGCCATCGAAAATCCGCGCACCATCGATAAACATTTGGTGGATGCCCAGCAGGCACGCCGTGTGCTCGATCGTTTGGTTGGTTTTGAACTTTCTCCCGTACTGTGGAAAAAGGTAAAACCATCCCTTTCGGCAGGTCGCGTGCAATCCGTTGCCGTGCGTATCATTGTTGACCGTGAGCGTGAAATCATCGACTTTAAAGCAGAAACATTTTACCGTTTTGTTGGTGAGTTTTTAGTGGATGGCAAACAAATCCTTAAAGCAGAACTGAACAAAAAATTCAGCTCCCGCGAGGATGCCATGAACTTCCTGAAGAAGTGCGTACCCGCGAATTACAAAATCGCCGACCTCGTTACCAAACCCGGAAAACGCTCACCCGCAGCACCGTTTACCACTTCCACCTTACAACAGGAAGCATCACGTAAACTTGGATTTTCGGTAGCGCGTACCATGAGTGTGGCACAGAAACTTTACGAGGCCGGTCACATCACCTACATGCGTACCGACTCCGTGAACCTTTCCGACACTGCCGTTCAAGCAGCCAAGAATACCATCACCTCCATGTTTGGTGCAAATTATTCGCATCCGCGTAAATTCCAGACCAAATCCAAAGGTGCACAAGAGGCCCACGAAGCCATTCGTCCGACCTACATGGACAAACAACAAGTTTCTTCTGATGCCTCCGAGCAACGTTTGTACGACTTGATTTGGAAAAGAACCGTAGCCTCTCAAATGGCAGAAGCTGTTTTGGAGAAAACAACCGTTACCATTGGTATTTCCACTACACCCGAAAATTTTGTAGCACAAGGAGAAGTCATCAAATTCGACGGATTCCTTAAGGTTTATATGGAGTCAACCGACGATGATCAAACGGAAGAAGACACCGAAGGAATGTTGCCACCGGTGAAAGTGGGACAAGAACTTGGTCTGCAACAAATCACCGGAACCCAACGCTTCACACACCATCCGGCACGTTATACAGAGGCTTCATTGGTAAAAAAATTAGAAGAATTAGGTATCGGCCGACCATCCACTTATGCACCAACCATTTCCACGGTACAAAAACGCGGATACGTTGTGCGTGAAGATCGCGATGGTGTAAAACGGAATTACGATTTGTTTACGCTCAAATCCGGAAAGATTACCGAAGAAATAAAAACAGAAAATACAGGCGCTGAAAAAGGAAAATTATTCCCGACCGACATTGGAATGGTGGTGAATGATTTCCTCGTGAAATATTTCGGCGACATTCTCGATTTTTCTTTCACCGCAACCGTTGAAAAAGAATTCGACGATATCGCGCAAGGCATGTTGCGTTGGAATGAAATGATCAAAAGTTTCTATGGCCCATTCCACAAAGATGTTGAACAAACACTCGAAAAGAGCGATAAAGCAACAGGTGAAAGAGAACTAGGAATTGATCCGCAATCCGGAAAAAGAGTAGTGGTGAAAATTGGAAGATTTGGTCCAATGGTCATGATTGGTCATGCCGATGATGAAGAAAAACCACGATTCGCATCACTTCGAAAAGAACAAAGCATCAACAGCATCACGCTCGAAGAAGCACTTAAACTTTTTGATTTACCTCGCGTGCTTGGTGAAGTCGGAGGTAAAAACGTAGTAGCAAATGTCGGACGATTCGGTCCTTATGTTGGACACGATGGTGTTTTTGCATCCTTGAAAAAAGCAGAAGGCGACGATCCAATGTCGATTACACTCGAACGTGCATTAGTCCTTCTCGAAGAGAAAAGAAAATCGAACGCAGAACGCACCATCAAAACATTTCCTGAAAACCCAAATGTGCAGGTACTTAAAGGAAGATGGGGCGCATTTATCAAAGCAGGAAAGAAAAACGTACGTATTCCGAAAGACATTGAACCAACCGACCTCACGCTGGAAAAGTGTATTGAACTTGCAGGTGGAGCCATTGTGGTGGATATGAAAAAAGGAAAATCTTCCGGAGAAAAAACGACCAAAAAAGCAGCGTCAAAAAAAACCACCGCGAAAAAAGCGACAAGTAAAAAGACAACCAAAACCACGACGAAAAAAGCAACAAGCAAAAAATAATATTGCTTATGAAAGATATCTCCATCTTCTTTCAACCCGGCTGGGTGCCTGAAAACCGGATCAACGAAAATCCGCTCGGAAACACGCTGGCGCAGAAGATGCAATATCACGACCACAATGGATTTCCTGAATTGAAAGGAGTCCAAATTGCTTTGTTCGGTGTTTTGGAAGAACGATGCTCTCAAGGAAATAAAGGAACATCCAAAGGACCGGATGCCATTCGAAAAAAACTCGCCGAACTGGCACCACCAACTAGCGAATGCAATATCGCCGATTTAGGAAATATTCATCCCGGCGCTACGATTGAGGACACGCATTATGCGGTTTCACAAACCATCGCATTTCTTGTCAAACAAAATATTTTTCCGGTCATGTTAGGCGGGAGTCAAGACCTGACCTACGCCAATTACCTTGCCTACGAAAAATTGGAACAAACCGTAAACATTGTTACCGTAGATTCCCGCATCGATTTGGGTACAATGGATTCCGAATTGTCTGCACGCACCTATTTGGGCAAAATCATTTTACACCAACCTAACTATTTGTTCAATTACTGCAATGTGGCTTTGCAATCGCATTTCGCCGATCGCAATACACTCGATTTAATGGACAAATTGTTTTTCGACAATTTCCGTTTGGGTGAATTGCGCAAAGAGATTGCCGATGCTGAGCCGCTTATCCGCAACGCCGATTTATTTTCTTTCGATTTAGGAGCGATTCGTTTTGCTGATGCTCCCGGAAATGAAGATGCCGGACCAAACGGTTTGTTTGGTGAAGAAGCTTGTCAATTATGCCGCTATGCCGGTATGAGCGATAAACTTACATCTGCCGGATTTTACGAACTGAATCCTTCGTTGGATGCACGCGGACAATCAGCTCACCTGCTAGCCCAAATGGTATGGTACCTCATGGAAGGCTTTTATGCCCGCAAAAAAGATTACCCCTTGAGCGACCGCAGCCTCTTTACAAAATACCGAGTGGCGAGTCCACAATTCGACCACGAAATCATTTTTTACAAAAGCAACCGATCAGACCGTTGGTGGATGGACGTGCCTTATCCGCCCGATAAGCGCCTCAAGTTTGAGCGTCACCACATGGTGCCTTGTGCCTACAAAGACTACCAATTGGCCTCGGAAGGGGAGATGCCTGACCTCTGGTGGAAGACTTACCAAAAGCTGTCTTAACACTGGTTTTCAGCATAATCCGGTTTTGTCTCCGGGTTTTTCCCATCAAATTGTTCAAAATTTTGTGAAAATGTTGCAGAAAATTTTCATCAGAATTATTTTTCATTAACTTTACCGGACTTTGGATGGAGTATTCTATCCTTACTAAAACCTAATTGAGTTAACAGAACGACAACTTATGAGGAAGTTTTTACTCAGTGCTGCTGCGGTTTTTACAGGTGCATTTGCCTTTGGTCAGCAGGATTATCAACTGTCGCACTACATGTTCGACAGGCTGTCGCTCAACCCTGCTTATGCAGGTATTGAGGATCAGATTTGTGGATCTTTGTTTTACCGCAACCAGTGGATGCAGTACGACGGAGCCCCTAAGACTTTCTTGATGAACGTTTCTTCACCGCTGCCATGGAGTGGTGGTGCGGGTCTTTCTATTTTTTCAGACAAAATTGGCTTTTTCAATAATTTCACCGGTCGTTTAGCTTATTCACACCATTTTATTATTCCTTCCATTAACACTAAGCTTGGTGTTGGTGCTTCGGTAGGTTACATGAGTGTAAACCTTAAGCCAAGTTGGATTGCGATTGATGACCCTACTTTGGACCAAGCTATTCCTGACGGGAATACCAAGGAAAGCTCGATGGATTTCTCTTTAGGTATTTATGCCAAAGGAACAAACTGGTATGCCGGAATTTCCGCAACCCACCTTACTGAGTCTGAATTAACCAGTCTCAATGTTAAAAATACACGCCACTATTATATCATTGGTGGTTACGACTACGCTATTCAGGGTGATCCTGCAAAGATGTTACGTGGTTCGGTACGTGTGGAAACAGATGCTGCGTCTACACAGTTTGACCTGAACGTAAATTACCTTTGGAACCAAATGGTATGGGGTGGTTTGAGCTACCGTTTGAAAGATGCCATTATTCCAATGGCCGGATACCAGCAAGCTTTGGCGGTTGGTCCAAAAAAATATGCATCCATGTTGCGCATTGGTTTGGCTTACGATGTAACCACCAGCAACATTAAGGATTATAGCAGTGGATCATTCGAGATTTATGCCGGTTTTTGCATGAAGGTGGTTAAAGTTCCGCCTATTCATAAATACCGCAACACAAGAAAGTTATAAATCAATTGTAACCAAAAAGAGTTGAAAGCGTTAAAAGCACTCATCGGTGTTCCTTTTTTGGAGGTTGGAATGCCGTTAGTAGTACAATTTAAGGAGGTAGCATGAAAAAGTTGTTGTTCTATTCAGCAATTGTAGTATTCCTGTATGCTTGCGGGCAGGGAGGTAACGGTGAACTCACCGGTGTACTTAATCGTCCGAGTTGGTATCAGAATACTCCCTATGGTATGTTGTATATCCCTGCCGGGTCTTACAACATGGGAGCTAGTGACCAGGATGTTCCCTGGGCGCACTCAAACCGCTCTAAAACCGTATCCATTCAAGCGTTCTACATGGACCAAACGGAAATCTCGAACAACGAGTACCGTCAGTTTGTGTATTATGTGCGTGACTCAATCGCTCGTCGCAAAATCTCAGAAGAATTCCCTGATGATTTCCTGATGCCGCGTTTTGATGACGAAGGCAATGAACTTGACCAATCCGAATGGGATTTGGCATGGGATGCTCGTTTCCGTTATTACGATGAGGAGTACATGCCTTTGCTTGCAGAGATGTATCTTCCCGAGCACGAGCGCTATTACCGTCGTAAAGAATTCGATGTACGCAAACTGATGTTTGAGTATTACTGGATTGACCTAGTTGCGGCCGCTAAAAAAGGTCGTTACAACATCAAAGACAATCCGGACGATCCCGACCATCGTACCCTTTCAAATCCGGAAGATCCTATTACGCAAGAGCCAATCGGACGTGATTTGGACCTCGGTCAACGCAACAAAAAAGGTCAAAACAACGCCATCCGCGGACATGCTGACCGTTCACGCTTTATCATCAAAGAGGTAATCAACGTTTATCCCGATACACTTTGCTGGATCAGCGACTTCACCTATTCCTTCAACGATCCAATGACCAACATGTACTTCTGGCATCCGGCATACGATGAGTATCCTGTTGTTGGTGTAACTTGGGTACAAGCAAAAGCTTTCTGTGTATGGCGCACCCAATTGCTCAACAGCTGGTTAGAAGCGCAGGGAGAATTCTTTGTACAAGACTTCCGTCTGCCTACAGAAGGTGAGTGGGAATACGCCGCTCGTGGTGGACTGGATTTGAGTCCATACCCTTGGGGTGGTCCTTACATCCGTAACGCACACGGTTGTTTCCTCGGTAACTTTAAGCCGATGCGTGGACGCTATATGGAAGATGGTGGTTTCCATACCGTGAAAATCACATCTTACCATCCAAACGATTATGGTCTGTATTGTATGGCAGGAAACGTTGCAGAGTGGTGTGAATCTGCTTACGATGAAGCTGATTACGAAATCACTCACGACTTGAACCCTGAGCGTCGTTACGATGCACTCGACCATGATGCACCTTCCATGAAACGTAAAGTTATTCGTGGTGGTTCTTGGAAAGACATTGCGTACTACCTTCAAACAGGTAGCCGTTCATACGAATATCAGGATTCAGCAAAATCCTATATCGGTTACCGTTGTGTAATGACCTATTTGGGTCGCGGTGGACCGGATCAGGCAGAGGAGGCCAAATAATTTTGAGTAGCAATCAAACAATGTAAAACCAAATAAAAAGCAAGAACAATTATGAAACCAGGAAGCAAAGCGTGGAAAAAATTCATGGCAAAGCTGTACGGATTTGGTGCGGCGATTGTAATCTTCGGTGCGATGTTTAAAATCATGCACTGGCCCGGAGCAGGGGTGATGCTCGTACTCGGTCTTTCGACTGAGGCGGTCATCTTTATCTTCTCCGCGTTCGAACCGATTCACGAAGATCCGGATTGGACCCTCGTTTATCCGGAACTCGCACTCGGTCATTCAGAAGATGGTCATGAGAACCACGGACACGGGCACACACGTGCAGTTGAGAAAAAAGGTTCTGTTACTGAAGAACTTGACAAAATGTTGGAAGAAGCTAAGATTGAGCCCGAACTCATTAAGAGTCTTGGTGATGGTCTTCGCAGCCTTACCGATGCAACCACCAAAATCGGTGATGTTTCAAACGCATCTATGGCAACCAACGAATACATCGAAAGCTTGAAAGGTGCTTCTGTTAAAGTTGAAAAACTTTCTGAGTCCTATATCAAAGCCTCTGAATCACTCATGGGTCTGACCAATACTCAGGCTGAAGGTGCTTCTTTCGGTGAGCAAATGCAAAAATTGTCCACTAACCTTAGTGCGCTCAATAACATTTACGAAATGCAACTCAAAGGTTCATCGGGTCACTTGGAAGCTACTTCCAAATTGTATTCCGGTATCAATGAGCTTATGCAGAACCTTCACGATTCTCTTGATGATACTAAGAAGTACAAAGAGAACATGGCGGACCTCGCTCGCAACCTCACTGCTTTGAATACCATCTATGGCAACATGCTTGCCGCTATGAACATCAACACCGGCGCAAGAGGATAATCTCCTTCGGTATTGATTTCAAAAGAAAAGAGTATTCAACCATTTAATTAGTGATCAACAATGGCAGGCGGTAAAGAAACCCCAAGGCAGAAGATGATCGGTATGATGTACCTCGTACTCACCGCTCTTCTCGCTCTTAACGTGTCGAAGGAAATCATCAATGCCTTCGTAAAACTGGACACCAAGCTCCTTGAAGGAAACGCTATCCTTTTGCAAAGAAGTGAAGCGATCATGGATCAGCTTGCTGCACAGAAACTTATGCCCGGAAATAAGGCAATCGTTGAACCATGGGAAAAGAAAGCCCAGCAAGTTCGCGATATGGCTTACAAGATGGACAAATTTATCCTCATCGATTGTAAGAACAGTATGCTTAAGGAACTCGAAGGTCAGGATTTCGTGACTGAAGATGCCAAGAACAAAAAGTTCGTTACAAAAGACATGATGGAAGTTCAAACCAAAGACGATTACGATATCGCAACCCGTCGTTTTGGTGGTGAGCAAGGATCTGATGGATTCGCAGCCGGACAAAAGATCCGCGAGGAAGTTCATAAATACCGTGACCAACTCCTTGAGTTTGTTACCGAATATGAATTTGCCGGTAAAAAATTCAAGTTCAATGCAAAGAATGTAAAATCGACTCCATATGGTGTAGATACAGCATCTTTGAAAAAAGAACTTGAAACCAATGTGCATCCTGAGGATCGTGACAAAGTGCGCACGATTTACACTCAGCTCACACTTCCTGAATTGATTAAAGACCATGAAGTTGAAGTTCCCTGGCAGCTTGGTACTTTCGACCATGCTCCGGTTGTTGCAGCAGCAGCGATTTTTACTTCTATCTCTAACGACATTCGTTCTGCAGAGGCAGGAGCATTGGAAATCATTGCTAGCCGTTTGAAAGTAGAAACTTTCAAGTTCAACAAAATCGATGCAATTGCTATGATGCGCACCGGTTACCTGAACATGGGTGACTCAATGCGTGTAAACGTAAAACTTGCTGCATACGACTCTTCTGAGCGTACCGTTATCAAGTATGCTGTGAACGATTCAAATCCTGCGAACTATAAAGTAATCAACGATTACATTACGGTAAATGCAACATCTCCCGGTGTTTACAAACTCTATGGTGAAATTAAGTATACCGAAAGAGGTCAGGAGAAATGGAAACCTTGGCAAGCATATTACGAAGTTGGTGAACCAACCGGTGTTATTGCAAACGAAGATTTCTTGGTAATTTATGCTGACTATGAGCATACCTTTAGTGCATCTGCATCCGGTTACCCAAGTGACCGCGCAACGCTTAACCTACCAGGAGTATCTGTCTCTTCAAAAGGTGGAGGTAAGTATGGCGTTAAAGCTCCACGTACCTTGATCGGTAAGAAAGTTCAGGCATCTATCAGTGTTAAAACTGACGGAGGTGGAAGCAAATCACTTGCTGGCCCAACCTTTGTAGTAAAACAGTTGCCTAAGCCTTCTTCTTACCTTGGTAGTATCCCGTCTACAGAAGCAAACGTTGCTAAAACCGACCTCAAAGCAAATGCGAATGCAGGTGTACGTGTAGCTTACGATCCTTCTGTACCACTCGATCCTACAAAAGTGAAATTCTCTGTAACTACCTTCACCATGGTAGTTATGGTAAAAGGAACACCTATTCGTAAAACTGCGAACGGTGGATCATTAACACCTGAAATGCTTGGATTGATTAACGGTCTTTCATCAGGTATGAGTGTATCCTTCACAGGTATCGAATGTGTTGGTCCCGGTGGAACAAAAATGAAAGTACCACCATTGGCTTTCATTGTTAAGTAAACATAAACGATAGTAAAAAGTAAAGTTATGAGAACTCTATTGATTGGTTTAGCTGTGTTGATTGCCTCTACGGCATTCTCTCAGAGCGTGTTGGATGGAGTCTACGTGAAAGAGCATATTCCAACCAAAAAGCTTATTCAGTACACACATTTGCGTGAAGCAGACGTGATGTGGGAAAAGCGTATTTGGAGAGTAATTGACCTTCGCGAAAAGATCAACTTCCCTCTTTACTATCCTTTAAAGCCGCTTACAGACCGCATGTCTTTATTTGACGTGATGCGTTTTTGGATGTTGAAAGGCGAACTCACCGTTTACCAAGCTTTGAATTTGAATGCAAAAGATTTGAATGAAGCTGATTTCGGTGCTGACCAATTCTTGTTTCCATTGAATCAAAGTAGTCCAACGTACATGCAAGAGGTGCAAAACCTTATGTTGAATGACGTAAACCAATCTACAACTGCCTATCAGATTTCTGATGGTATGGGTGGTTTGATGGACTCCTTGGATGCAGCAGGAAACCCTGTTTACCCTCCTGCAGATACGGTTTGGGTTGAATCCAAAGACATTATTGCTTGGGAGTTAAAAGAGGATTGGTTCTTCGATAAACAACGCTCGGTAATGGACGTTCGTATCATTGGTATTGCACCTTTGACTTACGCCATGGACCCTGCAACAAAAACCATTACCGGTACTCGTACGCTCTTCTGGCTCTACTTCCCTGAGTTGCGTTACATCCTTCAGAACCACTTTGTGTACAATCGTTTGAACGATGCACAACGTATGTCATTCGATGACTTGTTCTGGAAGCGCATGTTTACCAGCTACATTAAGAAAGAGTCCAACATTTATGACCGTCGTATTGTAGATTATACTGCAGGTGTAGATGCATTGTTGGAGTCCGAGAAAATTAAAGAAGGCATGCAAGATTTCGAACATGATGTTTGGGATTTGTAAACCATATTTTTCAAAAAGAAAAACCCTCGCTTTTTGCGGGGGTTTTTTGTTTTTATACCCTTTGGTGTAACCAAACTTTTTTAATTCCATTATGGGCTTAAAAAGGAGGAAAAATGAAACGTCTCTTATGTGTTGCTCTGGTTTTTTTTGCAGTTGATGCAAAATCACAAACTGTTTTAGATGATGTTTATGTCAGGGAGCATATTCCAACCAAGGCAAAAATTGCAAGTCCTTATGTAGTTGAACGCGATGTGATGTGGCAGAAACGTGTATGGAGGGTAATCGATTTGCGTGAAAAAATGAATTTCCCTTTGCATTATCCGCTTAAACCAAATGGCAATGTAATGTCGCTATTTGATGTGCTCAAACACTATATGCTTAGCGGGGAGATCACGGTTTATGCGCCATTAAATCTTTTGGCTGCTGATTTAAACGAAGCTGATTTTGGAGCGGATCAGTTCATGTTTCCATTGAACCAAACTTCCATGAATTATGTCAATGAAGTGAAAGGATTATTGATGTCTCATGTGAATGAATCGACAACGCCATATCAGGTTTACGATCCGGAGACGGGAATGACTGTCGATTCGGTGGATTTCAATCAGAAATTGGTTTATGCGGCAAACGATACAGTTTGGATTGAAACAAAGGATGTCATTGCCTGGGAAATAAAAGAAGATTGGTTTTTTGACAAAACGAGGTCGGTGATGGATGTGCGAATTCTTGGTGTTGCACCGGTGGTATATACGATTGACCCAAACACCAATGCTGTATTGGGAACACGAACTTTATTCTGGTTGTATTTCCCCGAAATCCAGTATGTACTGCAAAACCATTTTGTGTTCAACCGCATGAATGATGCACAACGAATGTCATTTAATGATCTTTTTGTGAAGCGAATGTTTAGCAGTTACATCAAAAAAGAAAGCAATATCTACGACCGAAAGATTACCGATTACGTTGCCGGAGTTGATGCGCTGTTGGAGGCAGAACGCGTCAAAAACGACATTTCGCAGATGGAACACGATGTGTGGGATATTTGATGTCGGCTCCTGAAAAAGTCCGTTTCGGCGGACTTTTTCCTTCTGCCTTATTTGGGCGATTTTCTACCTTTGCGGCATGGTTTCATTGAATGGTATTACGGTGGCGTTTGGCGACCGTGTTTTGTACGACAACATTTCTTTTCAAATTCAAAAAGAGGATCGCATAGGTTTAACCGGTAGAAACGGTGCTGGTAAATCCACTTTATTGAAAATTCTTGCAGGTATCCAACGCCCGGATCAGGGTGCTGTTGCTGTGCCTAAAGGCTTAACCATTGGTTACCTTCCTCAGGAAATGAGTCACAATGAAAACGCTGCCATTTTTGAAGAAGCTAAATCGGCATTGGCGGAATTTAATGCACTTACCAAGCGATTGGATGAATTGAACGACGAATTGGTTACCAGAACCGATTACGAATCGGAAGAGTTTGGAGAAATACTGAACTTGATTTCAGACTTAAACGAACAACTCAACATGATCGGTGCCGGTAATGTGGATGAGGATGTGGAGAAAGTGCTGTTCGGTTTAGGATTTGAGCGTGAGGACATGGAGCGCAAGATGTCGGAATTTTCCGGAGGTTGGAAAATGCGTGTTGAACTTGCAAAAATTTTATTGCGTCGCCCGGAGTTGATATTACTCGATGAACCAACCAATCACCTGGATATTGAATCTATTCAGTGGTTGGAAGATTTTCTGATTTCACATCGAGGAGCGATTCTTCTTATTTCGCATGACCGTCGTTTCCTGGATTCCGTGACCAAACGCACCATCGAAATTTCGAACGGAAAAGCCTATGATTACAAAGCTTCTTATTCGAAATACATCGAGTTGCGTCGCGATGAAATTGAATTGCAGAAATCGGCGAAAAAGAATCAGGAAAAATTCATCAAAGAAACGGAACAGCTCGTTGATAAATTTCGTGCTAAGGCCAGTAAAGCCTCTTTTGCACAATCATTAATCAAGAAGCTGGATAAGATTGAGAAAATTGAAATCGATGATTTTGAAGCAGCTAAAATCAATATCCGTTTCCCGCCCGCGCCACATTCCGGGAAAGTGATTTTGGAAACGAAAGACCTGGAAAAAAAATATGGTGAACGTACCATTTTCTCCGGTCTAGATTTGATTATCGGTAAAGGAGAAAAAATTGCATTGGTTGGAAAAAATGGAGCAGGAAAAACTACGCTTACCAAACTCATTACTTCCAATGAAAGCCATGAAGGTGAAATTCGTCATGGACACCAAGTGAGCATTGGTTATTTCGCGCAAAACGAAGCCGAGAAACTCGATCGTAACCGAACGGTATTTGAAACCATTGATGATGTTGCCGAAGGTGAAATCCGTAAAAGTGTGCGTGGCTTATTGGGAGCGGTATTGTCGGGTGTAGAAAAAACACGACTCGCTTTATGTAAATTGTTGTTGTCGCCGGTCAATTTTCTCATTCTCGATGAACCTACCAATCACCTAGATTTGGCCAGTAAAGAGGTGTTGAAAAATGCGCTCAAGAATTATGATGGAACTTTATTGGTAGTGTCGCACGACCGCGATTTCCTCTCAGGTTTAGCCTCGCGAATATTTGAATTGCGTCATGGAAAAGTTAGTGTGCATCACATGTCCATTGATGAGTTCCTGCAAATGAAGAAAAACGATTCGATTGCTTCTTTCGAACATGTTTCTACAAAAAAACCACAAGAGAAAGAAACACCCAAAACCGACGATAGAGAAAAAGAGAAGGAGAAAAAGAAGTTGCAGAATCGTCTGGATAAAATAGAGAGAGAAATTCAGGAACAGGAAAGCGCTATCAAAATTGCAGAAAAAGAACTCGCGGAAAACGATTATTCGGATGCTGCAAAAACCGATACCATGACCAAAAAATACGAAGGCCTAAAAAGCAAACTCGACCAGTTGTTGGCCGAGTGGGAAGAAGTCTCTGCTCAGCTTTGATTTTGGCATAAATCGTGCAATAGTTATAAAAAAGACAACCATGAGACCTCTGTTATTTCTTCTTATGTTGCTGGGATGGTTTTCCTGCAAAACAACGAAGCAAGCCGCTTTGCCTGAAAAACCTGCCGATGCAACCAAATCCGTTGGAGTTGTTTCTCATGAACAGAAAAAAACAGGTTGCGTAAGTGTGATCGTTGTTGAACCTACTGCCGATAATCCGGAAAAAATGGTCTTGATTCCTTCGGAACTTCCTGCAGAATTCGATAAAAACGGACAGCGTATTGCTTTTCGTTATTTGCCCAGTCGACGACCATCTCCAGAGGGTTGTTTTGGAATCCCTGCGCAAGTAACAGAGATTGAAAAGCTGCGCTAATTCTGTTATTGACTTGTTAAAGCATTCTGCATTAGGCTTTTCTTTTTCGTATTTTTCGGGAAAGTAATGCTTTGAAACCACGCACATTTCGTTTTCTGATTTTACTCGCTACCCTTTCTTTGGTGGGGATTGTGGTTATCCAAATTTATTGGGTAAACAGTGCATTTCGAATCCAAAAGCAACAACACATTCTACAAGAAAACGAAGCTAAATCTCAAGAGAAAATATTTAACGATAGGGTTATCATTGCCTTAACGAATGTCGCTGAGACCATTTTGAAAAATCAGAATGATCCTTCCAAATTGTACAATGCCGTGCAAATGGAGCAGCCGAATTTTTTTACGGTAATGATGAACGATACGCTT
>JBIKKU010000012.1:0-23415 GCA_044360245.1 Flavobacteriales bacterium
GAACGCAGCAATATCAAAGAAGATTTTGAATACGCCATTTACGATTGTTTTTCGCAGGAGTTGATCTATGGTGATTTTGTTTCGCGGGATGAGAATGTAGAGAACGATATTAGTCAGCGTCCGCAATTGAAATTGGCAAAAGACGGACATTATTTTAGCGTGTATTTTCCCAACCGAAAGCCCTTGTATATTGAACCTCTTGCAGATTCAAGAACACCATGGGTTTATTCTTCGGGGATTATCCTCATTGTGATTTTGTTTTTCGGGTATTCTGTTTGGTTGATTTTAAAACAGAAGCGATTGTCCGACATCAAAAACGATTTCATCAATAACATGACGCATGAGTTAAAAACACCCATCAGTACCATTTCTGTTTCTTCGGAAGTGCTCTTGAGAGAAGGCATTTGTCAGGATCCGGAAAGGGTCAATCAATATGCACGGATAATTTTTAATGAGAACAAGCGTCTGGAAAGTCAAGTAGAACGCGTATTGCAATTGGCTACACTCGACAAAGAAAAAATCGAATTGCGAAAAACTTCTATTGATGTGCACGGGATGATTTTATCTTGCGCAGCCAATTTTCGTTTGGCAGTTGAAGCAGAAGGCGGGAAATTGGATCTGCATCTCGACGCAACCCAGCATGTGATGGAAGGTGATCGTGTACATCTTACCAATATCATCTACAACCTGATCGATAATGCAAAGAAGTATGCCGATAAAGAACCGCTGATTGTGGTCAGTACCGCCAATGAGCGCGGCGGTATTCTCATTTCGGTAAAAGACAACGGAATTGGAATTGGAGCTGATGCGCTTAAGCATGTGTTTGAAAAATTCTACCGCGTTCCAACCGGAAATGTGCATAATGTAAAAGGATTCGGACTTGGATTGTATTATGTGAAAATGATGACTGAACAACACCAAGGCACCGTAAGCGTGAAAAGTGAAGCCGGAAAAGGAAGTGAATTTATTTTGTATTTCCCCATTCAAAACCTGAAAAAATGAGCGATCAAAAATCAACGATTCTTCTGGTAGAAGATGATATGAATCTCGGATTTGTTATTCAGGATAGTTTGAAAATGTCAGGCTATAAAGTTGTCCTGGCTACCGATGGCAAACAAGGATTGGTGAAATTCAATGAGGGAAATTTCGATTTGTGTATTCTCGATGTGATGTTGCCGCAAAAGGATGGATTTGCATTGGCAGAGGATATTCGAAAAGTGAATGCTACGGTACCCATTGTTTTTCTTACAGCTAAATCAATGACTGAAGATCGCATCCGTGGTTTTAAAGCCGGGGCAGATGATTACTTAACCAAACCTTTTAGCACCGAAGAGTTGTTGTTGCGGCTGGAAGCTATTTTAAAACGAAGCAAAGGCACCACCATCACCAATAAGGATAAATTTAACATCGGAAAATTCACCTTCGATTATCCAAACTATTTACTTATTGCCCCTGGAGAAGAACAGAAGCTTACCAAGAAAGAAGCGGAAATTCTAAAATTGCTCTGTGCGCAAAAAGGGGATGTTATTCCGAGGGAATTGGTTTTAAACATGATTTGGGGCGACGATAATTATTTTAATGGTCGGAGTTTAGATGTATTTTTAACCAAAATTCGCAAGTACCTTAAATCCGACCCGAATGTTTCCATTGTGAATGTGCATGGGGTTGGTTTCAAGTTGCAAGTGGCAGAAAACTAAACGATGAAACGCTTCTTCTTTTTATTAATGCTTCTCACAGGATTAGCTTCATGTGTGGAAACGAAATGGGAACAACAAGAATATCCCGGAGGTATTTTATTAAATGTACCGGATTACATGACTCCTTCTAAGGAGTTGTCGCCGGATGCCATTGTGCAATTGGAAAACAAAAACAGGGAATTGTATTTTCTGTTGCAAAAAAAATCCAAAACCGAATTTGCTTCAGCCGGAATTGAATTTGATATTACTCCGTTTTCTAAGGAATTGATGAAAACGATGTTATCAGAATTGAAGAAGGCCTATTTTGAAGAAGAAGGTCCTGTAATGGTAAGTGGTTTAAAGGGGTATCGTTTTTCCGTAGGTGGAAAATCGAAAGTTGGTCCTGCCATTGATCAGCAAGTATTGGTGGTTGAAAAGGGTGAAGATTTTTACGTGCTCACAGCATGGACAACTTCAGGTTCTAAAACAAGTTGGTACAACAACGACTTGAGAAAACTGATGGATTCGTTTCGCTTGAAATAATCAGTTGTAATTTTTGCGGCGTAATTCGAAGTGTTGTCCGAGGTAAACTTTGCGCACCACTTCATCGGCAGCCAGTTCTTCTGCAGTTCCTGCTTTCAATATTTTTCCTTCAAACAATAAATATGCACGATCGGTAATGGAGAGTGTTTCCTGCACGTTATGGTCGGTGATGAGTACACCAATGTTTTTGGTTTTGAGTTTGGCCACAATGCTTTGAATGTCTTCTACGGCAATAGGGTCAACACCTGCAAAAGGTTCATCCAGCAGAACAAATTTCGGATCGGAGGCAAGTGCACGTGCGATTTCGGTGCGTCGTTTTTCACCGCCCGATAATTTATTTCCAAGATTTTTTCGAACGTGGTTGAGGTGGAATTCTTCGAGCAGTTCTTCTAATCGGGCTTTTCGTTCTTCTTTGGATAATTTGCGTGTTTCGAGCACTGCCATGATATTGTCTTCCACTGAGAGTTTGCGGAATACCGAAACCTCCTGAGGAAGATATCCTAAGCCCATTTGAGCACGCGCAAACATAGCCTTTCCTGTGATGTCTTCCTGGTCGAGAAATACATTGCCACGATCGGGTTTAATCAATCCCACAATCATGTAAAAAGAAGTTGTTTTCCCTGCTCCGTTGGGGCCAAGAAGACCAACAATTTCGCCTTGGTTGACTTCAACGGAAACACCATCAACAACCACGCGGCTTTTGTATTGCTTAAAAATCTCTTTGGTCCAGAGTTTCATGCTTTAGAAATAGACGTCAAATTTAAACCTTAGTCCGTACTTCACAATATCGGGATGATCCAGGTAATTAAAACGCCAGATGAAATCGACCTGTAAAAACTTGAAAATATTTTCAACACCCACATGCGCTTCTACAAATGGAACGGTGAATTGGTGCATGTAAGATGGGAATACAACTTCTTGTGTATTGGCTTCGGATATGGATCCAAAGATGGCCTTAACACCGGCAACTTCGCGCCATTTCAAACGACGGAGCAGGGGAATATGGTTCAGAAAAAATCCATCGAAGTGATGGGTATACCATGCAGATACATATTGATCGGAAACAAATTCCAGGTAAAGCATGGTATTAAACGCTTGCTCATCGAAATAAAATGTTTCATTTCCGCGGTGAATTTCCAAAGCAGGAAATCCGATGTTGCCCCAATATTTTCCTCCTTCGATATGGTATTTTCCCCAACCCAGTGTCCCAATCGGAAACCAATGCGTGTAGGAAAGCACCACCTTGTGATAACCGTAATTTGAACCAAATAAATCTTTTATTCCTAGTGAATATTGAATGTCGATGACCGGTTTTTTTGTACCCAAACTCACACGTTCAAATTCACCCGAAATAAATTTTTCGTCCTTGGCAAAACGCAAGTAATACGTGAATTCTGATATAGTAACATAGGGAAGTTCTATGCTTTCGTTGGGCGAAAATGCCTTGATGTATTTATTGTCGCCCAGTGGTGCAATCGATCTTCTTCTGAACTGCAATTGGTTGCTTAAACCTTCGAAATATTCATATTCATAACTTCCTCTAAATTCTTCCACCATGGATAATTTGTTGGCGGGATTGATCCGAAAAACGGAAGCAAGAAGGTTATCACTTCGGAATGCGTTGGAACTAATACCAAGTTGTTCTAAATCGTATTTGTATTGAAAGGAAATTAATTGTCGATTTGGTTTTTTACTGATCATGTAACGGAATCCTCCGCTGTATTTCCATTTTTCATCCCGCGTTCCGTAAGCAACATATCCATTCAACTCAAATCTTCTGCTAAAATTATTGGAAGTTCTCCCTCCAATACGAAAACGTGGACCTTCGAATTTATTGAAGGACATGGTAGTGAAATAAGGACCCCATTCTACCGGACCAAAAACTTTGTATCCGTTAATTAACATTCCCATTACCGAAACAAATGATTTCACTTGTGGCATGGATTGAATGGTATCCATCAGATGATAAATCATTTCTTCATTTTCCGATAAAGTGTCGTGTCGGGCCGTGTGCCAATATTCATCCGTTTTTTCTTCCGCATCATCGGCAACAATAATGTTTTGCGGACCTGAATAAAATTCCGATTCTTTAGGTTTGTTGATGAGGTGATTTTTGTACGATGTTGTTTTTCGACCATAAAAACCCATTTGCTTGTCGCTGTCCATGAGTTTAAAATCCACCAGCAGAAAATCGCGACTCAACATCCATACTTCGTTTTCAACTTGTTCAAATTCTTGCACGAATTCAAAATACTGAATGAAGTTAATGGGAGCATCTTCCGACAATCCCGCTTCTACTTTTCGAATGGCGAAGGTGGTGTCGTTTACCCAAAAATCACCGATGAATGTTGGTTCTTGTTTCCGTTTTGGAACGAATCGAATATTGTAGCACCAATCGTTTCCAATGAAGGCAGAATCGAGCAAGTAGAAGTCGTAATACAATTGAGCGCGGTCGGAAATGGGACTGACAAAACTTTTCCCAAATACGCTAACCATGTTGTCGTAGATGTTGATGTTTTGGTACATGTCGCCCAGAAATTGAGAAATACTTTCGTTTTCAATGCCTGAAACTTTTGTTGCCTTAATAAATTCTTTGTGTGTACGCGGATTTTTGCGGAAGTAGTATTCCGAAATACTTTCCGTAATAAATAAGGGCAGATAGGGTTTTGAATTTTTGGTGCTGTTTGAATCCAGATTGGAAAAAATAAAATTGATTGGCTTAAGCACTTTTCGGTTCATGAACTTTTCATCAATGTTGTTCAAGTCGAATTCTACTTTGTTGTAAACTTCGTATTGGTAGGATTCAAGTTTTTCGCGGTTGTTGACATCCTTGTAGCGTAAAATGTTGCGAAGAATGGCAATGGCAGGATCCACATCGGGAGCTTGCACCACAAAGGTGTTCAGCATTTTCGAATCCTCTTCCAATTCAAAATCTACGGTTTGGGCCTTATCGCGTTTAACGGCTTTGGCAATAGTGCGGTATCCCAAGGCGGAAACTACAACCGAGTCGGATGAATAATAAGAATCAAGCGTGTAAAGCCCGTCAATGTCTGTTGTGGTTCCCGTTTTGGTTCCCTGAAAATAAACATGGGCGCCAATAACAGCTTCTTTTGTGTTTTTGTCGATAACCTTACCGGATACGCGCGTGGTTTGGGCGCTGAGCGAAAGCGCTCCACCAACAAGTATTCCAAGGAAACACAAAAAATATGCTTTCCGGCTATTCCACACAGGCTTTTGATTTACTTGGAAAAAATACGAAAAAAAGGCACAAGTGCATCAGTTGTTTTCGAGAGCTTCCCAATATTCGTAAGCCCTCCGGATATGCGGTATGGTGATGGAACCACCAACCACAAGTCCAACTTGTATCACCTCCAAAACTTCGGCTTTCGATAAGCCTACTTCATGGCATTTACCAAGATGGTATTTGATGCAATCGTCGCAACGCAAAACCAAAGATGCCACCAGTCCGAGCATTTCCTTTGTTTTTACATCCAGCACACCATCTGCATAACAATTGGTGTCGAGATTGAAAAAACGCTTGATTACAAGATTATCATTGGCCAATAACTTATCGTTCATTTTAGAACGGTAGTCATTGAAATCATCTATCGGATTGCTCATGCTTTGGCTAGTTTTTGTCGACGTTCAATTCTGGCAGAAACAAAAATGGAGATTTCGTAAAGAATCAAAATCGGAATTGAAACTAATATCTGACTGAAAATATCGGGTGGGGTAATGATCGCCGCGGCGATAAGCACCACAACAATGGCATGTTTGCGGTATTTGCGGAGAAACTCCGGACCTACAATTCCAATTTTGGTCAGAATAGAAATCACCACAGGTAAAAGAAACAAAAGTCCTGTCCAAAAAGTAGTAGAGGTAATGATTCCGATGTAATCACTAATGGTGGGTTGATTAAGGATATCCTCCGACATGGTATAGTTTCCGAAAAACTGAACCGTTAAGGGAGCGATGATAAAATACCCGAATGAGATGCCAAGTAGAAAAAGCAATGATGCCCAAAATACAACGCCTGAAGTTGCCTTGATCTCGTTACCTTTTAATCCGGGTTTAATGAATCCCCATATCTGACCGGCCATGAAAGGGAAGGTAATGACGATGGCTCCAATAAGACAGAAATAAAGATTCGTAGAAAACTGACCGGTCATTTTCACCGATTGCAGCTGCAGTTTTATTTCGCTCACGCAAAGGTCCTTTTCCATATCCAACATTTTTCCCATTTCACAGAACCATTGGTAGGTTATGAAATCGGGTTTGGACATGGAAATGTAAACCGTTTCGATAATCGGTTCGGTGAAAATAAACAAGGCAATGCCCACAATGACAATGGCCGCAGCAATACGAACCAGTCTCCAGCGCATTTCCTCTAGGTGTCCGAAAAAGGACATCTCTTTTTTCTCATTGGCGTTTGCCATGGGGCAAAATTAGAAATTCTACCACCCGAAATACCTTTTGCGAAAGGCAATTTGTTCCGGACTCAGGTCTTTTTTGATGTGGATGTAATCCTTTTTGAAGAATTTCTTTTTAACCGGACGAGCTTTGGCTGTTTTTTTCTGACCGCTTTGCTCATAGGTAATGTTGATGGAAGCGTCATTTTCAGGCTTTTCCAGGAGGTTAAGGAGGGAGTCGGAGTTATGTCTGACTTTAATTCCGTTGACCTCTAAGAGCAAATCGCCTCCTTCTACACCAAATCTGTTTTTAAAGTTTTGTGTAGAACTAAACCAAACTTTTCCGGAAACAGGACTTGTGGAAATTTCAAAATCGCCAAAAGACAATAATTCAATTTCTTCATTGTGGTAATATTCCCAACCGATAAGTGGAAAATACTTTTTGTAAGGCAAGGTGTCTTTTCCAATGACATAAGTGGTGAAGAAGTCTTGCAAATCGGGAAAAGTCATGGCCACGATTTCAGGAATCAAATCGTCGTCTTTAAAAGGTTTGTTCGGACCGTATTTCTTAGCAAGTTTCATCATCAATTCAGGCAAGCCCATTTCTCCTTTACTGCGGTCGAGCAAATGCAAATCGATGAGCATTCCCATCATTGCGCCTTTGTTGTAAACGTTATCGTATTCTTTATTGTACTCAGGCAACAACACATTTTGACTCATTTCCGTAAAAGAGATGGCTGAACGTCTGTTGGCTGTTTTAATTTTCCACAGCATTTCTTCCATGAATTCTTCTTCCTTCAACATTTTTTCGCGTGCAAGAATGTATTGAGCGAAGTATTCCGTTACACCTTCATACATCCACAAATGCTTTGACATTTTAGGTGCACGGAAGTTGAAGTTCTCGATTTCCTCACTATGAATATTTAATGGAGTAAGGATGTGCAAGAACTCATGTCCTGCAACAGCTTGAACGGTTTCTTTAAAAGCTTTCGGATCAGAGTCGGCAAGCAGGTAATATACCGAGCTGTAGGAATGTTCAAGTGCTCCGTAACGTTCGCTAAGCATGGCCAATGCGTTGGATAGATATTCCAATAATTCCTTTTCGCTCATGTTGTCGCTAATGTTGATGGTGTTTCCTTCCACGCCATCCACTTTAGGTCGAACCATAAACAGGAACGTGTAATGATCGACAGGTAGTTCTCCGAAAAAGTTTTTTAATCCTTGCGCAAGTGGATCAATGGCTTCTTTGATATTTTTCGCGGTAATGTTTTCATCTCTTGAAAAAAGTGCGATTTCAACCCGGGTTTTTGCAACCATAAAGGATAGGGTGTCCGGCTCGCAATACATCATGGGATTGTCGGCGAGGAATCCGTAATTGGATGCACGCATGATATCGGTTTCAATTCCGCGCTCTACTTGAAGTGCTGTAGAGCCGTGCATTTCTTCGGGATGCGTTACACTGATACGGTAAGGTGTTTTGGAATACCCTTCGAAATAGCCAACAAATCCGAACCAATTCAACAGGAAAATTCGGTCTTCGTCGATGTTGGTTCCGCCGGGTTCGAAAATGCGCTCACGATTTTTTTCTTTTTTATTGACATAATCCCAGGAGTCGTCGATCCAATATTCAATGCGCTCAAGGTTGGCGGGATTAGGAAATTGGAAGACGTTGAGTCCAACTTTTTTCGCTTTTACTTTTTTACCGGCTTTGTCGAAGCCAACGATTTCATGCACAAAACGGCCAAAATCCGACATGTCGTAGGTTCCAGGAACAACTGCAGGCATCACAAATTCAGCCATTTTTCCGGATAATGCCGGTGGATAGATAATTACTTTAACACGGTCCTCAACCACTTTTTTGAGGTCAATTTCAACCCTGCAGGTGTCTGAAGCTTGGCTTATGCTATAGGTAAAAATTCCGAGGCAAAGCAACAATAGGGAACGAATCATCATCATAGTTTTTGTAGCAGGAGGCAAATTACAGGATAAATTGGTTAATTAGCATACTTCTTGTAGAGGACCTGCTATGAAATCTTCCACCATTTTTAGTGCCATTTTTGGTGTTTTCTTTTTGATGTGCTCCGGAATCCTTTATGGACAAGGATTACAGAGCATGGCAGAGGAGTCGGTTCGTCAGCACATTAAAACCATCATGGCTACCGAAGGGGTATACAGTGGCTTCAATTTTGCCGATGTGGTCATTCTCGAGCCTGAACCTGTTAAGGTCTTGAACCGTCTTAAAGCAGAGCGCAACAAAATAGCGTCATCTGATACTGCAGATAAGCCACAATTGCTTCAAACGACCGATTCTTTAATCAAGGCTCAGGAAGCTTGGAACACCCAACATCATGTGCGAAACACCTATAGCATTGAACATGTGTTTTCCATTGGAAAAGATGATCGTTACACGCTTTATGAGGTAACCTTTTTCCTTAGTTCGAACTTAAAGGTTCGCGATGTTTTCATGAGTATCAATGCAAAACTGAGCGACGCAGATTACCAATGGTTTCTCTTTTTTTATTCGGGAAAAGAAATTTTTAATTCCGGAAATTACGAAGAGGACCTGGCCGCATCCAAAGCGTTTTACGATCATTACACCTGGCGATTCGGCAATTTTGATGGCGACCGCAATGAATTGGTTTTTGCATTGATTCAAGCATTGCGTGTTTCCTACAAAGCGGGAAAATACGATGTGCAGGAAATCTCCAAGGCTGTGGTAATCAATTGGATTTTGCGACGGAATGATGCTTATCCCGGATATGTTGGTTCAAGGTTTAGTGCTTTGCAGGAAATTTATGCGGAGGAGAATGGGAAACAAGAACTCCTGGGATATTCTGTTTTTCATGAATTTATCGTTTTGGTGGACGGTAAATCCATTACCCAATGTCTTTATTTTGAGATGGATAAGTGGTTTGTAATTGCGGGCACGATGGTTGCAGAAGAACCTTTTGACCGCTACTTTGAAAAAGAGGGCGGAAAGAATTAAATTTGATTATCGCGCTTATGAAACTTGCACTTGCCTCCTTGATTTTTTTCTCCGGATTTGGACTTTACCGTTCAGCTCCAATGGCATCGTCAAAGGATCAGGAACTCACGGAAAAATCGGTTCTTGAATGGGCAGATAAAACATTTGAGTTTTACGATGGCCCGCGTTTCGAAAAGTTTCAAATGATTCCTTCCAACGAATACTTCAAAATTGAAACCCAGGTGGAAGGTTTGAAAGAATACAAAGAAGAATTGAAAGCAGGTTTTCAGGCAGGAGAAATCAAAAAGACCAAAGAAGAGTTTGATGTGCAAATCAAAAAACTCGATCGTAAAATTGATTCCCTTACCGTGGTGATGAACAATTCCATCAATAAGGCCATGGGTTTTGAAATCGATTTTTGGGCGAATATTATGGTCAACAATGGCTTAACGGTATATTATGTTCACCACATGAAACTCGATGCGAAATACGTGGTGCAAGAAGGTAAAGTGACCGGATCAATCGGTAAGGAAAATGATAAAATTCATATCATTTACAAAAAGGCAAAATAATCAGAAGCTGAATTTCAAAGCACCGGTTTCGGCCATGTCCAAAACATGAATTCCTTTTTGTCGACAACCATTTTTCCATTTTTCTTTTCGCGTAACTCCACAAGATAAATCCAACACGACCACTCTCGGTTGAATGTATTCCAATTCTTTGACGGATGCATAATGAAATAATCCGGAAACCAGAAGTACATCACATTGCATTGGTTTTTCCGGATGAATTCCGCTTCCGGCAATAAGCACAAACAATTCTCCAAAATCCATGCATGGACCTTTAAAAAAATGGGTTTTGGTTTGATGTTGTAATGCGACTAAATTTTCGGGTGAAAGGGCGTACTTTAGGAGTTGATGTTCTTGTCGTGCGAGTTGTATTTCGACGAAATCTTCCTCGTTTTTTCCGATGCTGAGCAATTGATTCCGATAGGGTGATCGATAGTGTACCAGTACCTTGTTACGATCGGCATATAAGATAATTTCTTCCGAATGGCGATACGAAAAGGTGTGTTTCGCAATAAGCAAGCTCAGAAAACCTAAAGTCAACAAAAGGTTCTTTTTTAGGTATTGCCTGAAAGCCAAAAAGAGAAAAATGATAAAGCCATAGAGTAATAAGCATTCCGTAAAATCAATTTGTATTTCGGTTACAGCACCCGGTAGCGCGGCAAATTGTATTACCAGACCGGCCAAAAAACTCACCAGTTGTTCCAATGCCCAAGCTACGGCCTGACCAATCCATGGAATCCAGAAAGTCAACAACAGAATAATTCCTCCGAATAAAATCACAGTACTGATTGGGATGATAATCAAATTGGTGATGAGAAAATAATTGGGAAATGTACCGAAGTGGTATAATGCTAATGGGAATGTGGCTAGTTGAGCTGAAAAAGAAACACTGCACAATTGCCAGATTTTATCGATCCATTTGTTTTTGGGAATCCATAATGCGCTGACAAAGGGATGAAACAATGCAATTCCTGCCACTGCAAGGTAAGAAAGTTGAAATCCTGCATTGTACAACAATGAGGCATCGTAGCATAACAACAAAAATGCGCTGGCCGAAAGAATATTGTAAATGTTGGTGCGCATTAAAATGGCTTGTCCGAAAACAATCAAGGAAAGCATCGCAACAGCCCTTAGAACGGATGGTGAAAATCCTGTTACCAATGCATAACACCATAATGCTGCAAGCATGATGATGGTTTTGATGGCGATTTTTTTTCCGGTCCATTTTTCTTTTCGAAAAAGGGTATTCAAGACTAAAAAAATCAAGCCCACATGCATACCCGAAACGGACAAAACATGGATGGTTCCCGTTGCAGAAAATGCCTGAATTATTTCTTGCGGCATATCGCTGCGTTCACCAATAACCAATGCCGAAACAAGCGACAAACTTAAACTGTCTTTTAACCGGAGTTGCATGGATCTCCAAAGGTGTTTGCGGATTTGGTCGGGTGAATAGTACGAAGCTTCTTCCAAGGTTTTGATTTCACCAATGACATTTGCCTGGTGAGTAATGCCCTTTTTTTTCCAGGAGGTCGTGTAATCTTTTCCAATGGGATTGATGGGTTTCCTTATTTCGGAAATCTCTGCGAAGGCAATGTTTTTTGAGCCGATTGCAGGAACATGTTTCGCGGTCGATTTTATTCGGATGGAACCGGAACATTTTTTCCATCCGTAAGGAGTTTCAATGGCCAATAATTCAACGGTAGATTTTTGGTTGAATTTCCCTTTGCTCCATTCTTCGGTTTGCTGAAACAACACGCCTGTGTTAACTTTTTCCTTTGTGATTTGTTTTGCATAGTGATCCTGAAAATGAATGGGAAGTCTGGTATGACCAATAAATCCTCCGAACGCAAATAAGGTAAGGAAGAGCAATAGAGCGATGATCGTTTTGGATTTGTAACGAAGGCTGTCTTTGCTTCTTGAATACCATATCACCACAAGCGCACTGAACAATGGACAAATACAGGTAATCCAGAATGGAATATAACCCGCTACATGAATGCCGAATACAAAGAAAAAAAGGTAGCGTGCAAAGGGTACAGAAGACACAATTGGTTTTTTCTAAATTTGAACCAAAGTCAGCTTATGAAAAAAATTCTTTTTACACTCGTTTACATTTCGGCAATAGCAATGATTTCCTGTGGAGAATCTAAAACAGAGGAAAAGGCCCCGGAGGAGCAGTCTCCGGAAGTTGTTGATTCTGCTGCAGCGGAACCTGCTCCTGCGGCAACATCCGGGGAAAGTTCTGTTCCTGTTGAAGATTCTTCCTCAACCGAAGATATCACCGTGAAAGAAGAAGGCGTTCGCAAAAAATAAAATAGGCGGGAGAAATCCCGCCTATTCCATTGTATTAGCTAAAGGTTATTTACTTCAATTATTTTTTGTCTTTTACTTCTTCAAAATCTACATCAGTTACTTCTTGATCACCTGCGCCATTGTTTGCAGATGCTTCAGGTCCGGCAGACCCTCCACCTGCGTTGGCATACATTTCTTGAGCAGCGGCCCCGAAAATGGTGTTTAGGTTATTCATGGCATTATCGATGCTTGTAATGTCTTGTGAAGCATGAGCCGTCTTGAGGGCTTCAAGGGCAGTTTCAATTTCACCCTTTTTATCGGCAGGCAATTTGTCGCCATTTTCTTTCAACTGCTTTTCAACTTGGAAGATTAAGCTATCAGCCTGATTGAGTTTGTCAATGCGTTCTTTTGCCTGACGATCGGACTCTGCGTTGGCCTCAGCTTCACGACGCATTCTGTCGATTTCTTCCTTGGCAAGACCTGAGCTGGCTTCGATACGGATTTTTTGTTCTTTACCGGTTGCTTTGTCCTTGGCAGATACATTCAAAATACCGTTGGCATCAATATCGAAGGTGACTTCAATTTGCGGAACACCACGTGGTGCCGGTGGAATATCGTTGAGGTTGAACTGACCGATAGTACGGTTGTCTTTGGCTAAAGGACGCTCACCTTGCAACACATGAATGGTAACAGAAGGTTGATTGTCGCTTGCAGTAGAAAACGTTTCGGTTTTTTTGGTTGGAATGGTTGTATTGGCTTCAATCAGTTTGGTCATAACACCACCCATGGTTTCAATACCAAGTGAAAGAGGAGTTACGTCGAGCAGCAATACATCTTTTACTTCACCGGTTAAAACCGCACCTTGAATAGCGGCGCCAAGAGCAACAACTTCATCCGGATTCACACCTTTTGAAGGCTCTTTCCCAAAGAAACTTTTAACTGCAGCTTGAATGGCAGGAATACGAGTTGATCCACCAACCAAAATGATTTCATCAATATCGTTTACACTGTAGCCTGCGTTTTTCAGGGCAGAGCGACAAGGTTCGATGGTTCTTTTAATCAAATCATCAACCAATTGTTCAAACTTGGCACGGGTAAGTGAACGCACAAGGTGTTTAGGAATTCCGTTCACCGGCATGATGTAAGGAAGGTTGATCTCGGAAGAAGTGGTGCTGGAAAGCTCGATTTTTGCTTTTTCAGCAGCTTCTTTCAAACGTTGCAAAGCCATAGGGTCTTTACGCAGGTCGATGCCTTCGTCTTTGATGAATTCTTCCGCCAACCAATCGATGATTTTCTGATCGAAATCGTCACCACCCAAATGGGTATCACCATCGGTTGATTTTACTTCAAAAACGCCATCTCCGAGTTCAAGAACAGATACGTCGTGTGTTCCGCCACCACAGTCGAATACAACGATTTTCATGTCCTGACTTTTCTTATCCAATCCGTAGGCAAGTGATGCTGCGGTTGGCTCGTTGATGATGCGGCGCACTTTTAAACCGGCAATTTCTCCGGCTTCCTTGGTAGCCTGACGTTGTGCGTCGTTGAAATAAGCAGGAACAGTAATAACTGCTTCGGTTACTTCATGACCCAAATAATCTTCAGCAGTTTTCTTCATCTTCTGAAGAATCATGGCTGAAATTTCTTGTGGCGTATATAAACGATCGTTGATTTTTACGCGAGGAGTATTGTTTTCGCCTTTGACCACTTCGTAAGGAACACGTCCGGTTTCTCTCGAACACTCGTCATAGGTATTCCCCATAAAACGTTTGATCGAATAAATGGTATTGCGCGGATTGGTAATTGCCTGACGTTTGGCAGGGTCACCTACTTTGCGCTCTCCACCATCCACAAATCCAACGATGGATGGGGTGGTGTTTTTTCCTTCACTGTTGGGGATGACCACCGACTGATTTCCTTCCATTACGGCAACGCAGGAGTTTGTAGTACCCAAGTCAATTCCGATAATCTTGCTCATAATTGTGTTTTTGTAATTGTTTGACGAAGACCTCAAGTCAATACCTGTGCCAAGCCCCAAAAAGAAAAAAACCAGGAAAAAATGTCAGTTTTCCCGGTTCTTTTTATGTCAAATTAGGATGTTTTGAGACGAACTGTCCATATCAGGGACAATACCAAGGTTCTGATGCCCAAACAGTACTGTCAGAGCAAAACTGCAGATCGTAGGTTAACGGTCCGGTGCAAAGCTCTTTTTGAGAATCCTTTCCAAGTACTTTTCCAATAACTCGTTTGGTGTAGCGACTTGAAAACAAACCGATACCATTTGCCACATTGGTAAAAGCAGGTTTCTCTTGAATTAAGCCGGAAGAAGGCTCATTGATTTGCATGAAGGTGTATAAATCTTCACCTGCACCAACAACTTCAATGTCCATAGAACGAGCCACACGTTTGATAACCGAAGGGTCGGGATCGAGACGATTGGCAATCAATTGGTAGAAAGTTTTACCATTAAAAGTTATATCCACACCTTCACCACCACCGGTTGTTGTGGGGAGGTAAGTGTCGATTTTCCAGGTAACCGTTTTACGTTCAACCCCAGATGCGGTATACTCGTCATAACGGAAATGCAACCAAGTGTCGTATCGTTTTGCGTTTTGTCCTGTTGTAAATTTCACTGTATAATCAGGGTAAATACCATCAATGGCACTAGAAGCATTGGCCAAGGTGTATGGAAGAAAAACCGATTGTGTGGTGGCGTAAAATGAGAAATCTTTAACCAATTCTGTTTCGGCGGTTACTTCCTTTGTGCCTTCGAACAATTGTACATTCAGTCGGTAACTGTAATTCTGATTTAAAGTCGCATTGAAATAATAAACCGTTTGTTCAGGGTAATAAAACAATCCCGAATCTTTACTGGTAATAAGTGTATCCAATAAAGGATAGGAAGCAATCAAAGTGCTGCCGTTGTATGCATCTACCGTACCAACGACCTCATCATATTCTGATGAATCGCGAATGCTTGCATAGATGTTGGCATTACCGGGACCTAAAAAAGTCTTGTTGATTTTTACGAAATGTGTGGTTTCAGACAAATCAAGCAAACCGAAAATAACCGTATGGTCTTCGTATTCCGGCGTGATGACATCAAAATCGGTTGAACAGGAAGTCAAAAATACTCCCGCCGCTAGTGCTAGTATGGATTGTTTCAATGAGAACATAGTCTGCGAAGGTATTAAAAAAGAAAGCCATTGAAAACACCGATTCCTAGTTATCCGGAGCCGTTGGTGGCGGAGGGGCAATTTTTATTGTAGTTTTGACAAAAAGCTAGCGTATGTCCACCGCCAAAAAAGAGGTGAAAAGGGTTACTACCCATGTGTTGCAGGAAATGAAACAACGCGGAGAAAAGATCTCCATGTTAACCGCCTACGATTATTCCATGGCCCGAATAATCGATGAAGCAGGAATCGATGTAATTCTGGTTGGTGATAGTGCTTCCAATGTGATGGCAGGACATGAAACTACTTTGCCGATTACGCTGGATCAAATGATTTACCATGCATCTTCGGTGGTGCGTGCAGCAAAAAGATGTTTGGTGGTAGTGGATTTGCCTTTTGGTTCTTATCAGGGGAATTCGAAAGAAGCCTTAAATTCCGCAATACGCATCATGAAAGAATCCGGTGCGCATGCCGTGAAAATGGAAGGTGGGCGCGAAATCAAAGATTCCGTAGAACGCATTCTCAGCGCAGGAATTCCTGTAATGGGGCATTTGGGTTTAACACCGCAATCCATTTATAAATTCGGAACTTATGTGGTGCGTGCACGAGAAGAGGAAGAAGCCAAACGTCTAATTGAAGACGCCCATTTATTGGCAGAATCCGGTTGTTTTTCTTTGGTGCTCGAAAAAATCCCGGCCAATCTTGCTACACGTGTGGCGAGTGAAGTCAATATCCCAATCATAGGAATTGGCGCAGGTTCCGGAGTGGATGGCCAGGTATTGGTGATGCACGATATGCTAGGAATTAACAACGAATTTTCACCACGTTTTCTGCGGAAATATGCCGATTTACACGCATCCATAACCGGGGCTGTAAAGCAATACATTAGTGATATACGTTCCAAGGATTTTCCGAATGAGCGAGAATCTTACTGATATGCCTGAAGTCCTTTTTGAGGACAACCACCTCATTGCGGTGAACAAGCGGAGTGGCGATATTGTACAAGGCGATAAAACGGGTGATATACCATTGCCTGAAATCATTAAAGAGTGGTTAAAGGCCAAATACGATAAACCGGGCAATGTTTTTTGCGGAGTGATTCATCGTCTGGATCGTCCGGTTTCGGGAGTGGTTTTGTTTGCTAAAACGAGTAAAGGATTGAGTCGGATGACGGAACAGTTCCGTGAAAAGGAGACCAATAAAACCTATTGGGCTATTGTCAAAAACAAACCTGCTGTTCCCGAAGGTAAATTGGTCCATTTTCTTCTGAAAGACGAGAAAACCAATAAATCCAAGGCTTTCGATAAAGAAATCAAAGGATCGAAACGTGCTGAATTGCTTTACAAATTGATTGCCTCCGGAGAGAATTATCATTTAGTGGAAGTGACATTGTTAACCGGTCGTCACCACCAAATCCGCGCCCAGTTGGCCAAAATGGGTTGCTCCATTAAAGGCGATTTGAAATACGGATCCGAACGAAGCAATCGGGATGGTTCCATTAGTTTGCATTCCCGACAATTATCTTTTATTCATCCCGTTTCTAAAGAAACCATCACGCTCACCGCACCTGTACCCAACGATAAGCTATGGCTCGATTTAGAAAAATCTGCACAATCTTAAGCTTATTGTGTTTTCCCGTTTTACAAGGGAAGGCTCAATTTCAGATCAATGGATTTTCGGCCAACGAAAATTTCGGGAAAGTAATTTTATCATGGGAGATTGCTGCCGGAAATACCTGTTCCGGAATCCGCATTTTCAGAGGATCAGACACTTTGAACTTCACGCAGATCGGGCAGATCGATGGTGTATGCGGAAACCCCGGATTTGCTGTGCCATTTAGCTATACCGATTCCTTTCCGCTCGAAAATTCCAGAAATTATTACCGATTGGAATTTGGCGGAAATGGTGTTTCGCGTGTGGTTTATGCAGATTATTATTTATTCCCGGAATCAGGATACCGATTACTTTACGATTCCAATGGTGGACTTCAGATTTCATTTAAGAATCCTCAATCGGAGTCGGCGCTTTTAGAGGTATTTGACTTAAACGGCCGTATTGTTTTTACCTCTAGTGCATCAAACGATTTTTTCTATTTAGCGCCGGAATTCGCATTTAAAGGCCATTTTTTCTTCAGGATTTCACGCAAATCTTTTCCGCACTTGAGCGGAAGTTTTTTTCTACGGCATTGATTCATTCCCTCTCCGTGTATTTCATCGACCAATTTCGACCGGTCGTATAATTGTTCAATTAAAGTGTCTATTCTGCTCGGGAAACCATTTTTTTTTACTATATATTAGTATTACGGTAACACAATTACCGTTTTTACTTGCATGGAATCAGTTATGGAAACGTTGGAATTATCACCTAAGGCAGCTCTTCAGAAATTCTTTGGCTTCAATAAGTTCAAAGGGCAGCAGGAGGCAATCATCAATAATGTGTTGAATGGAAAGAACACGTTTGTGATCATGCCTACCGGAGGAGGAAAGTCGCTCTGTTACCAACTTCCTGCATTGATGATGGAGGGTACAGCGATAATCGTCTCCCCGCTGATTGCTTTGATGAAAAACCAGGTCGATTCCATTCGTAATTTCGGTAATGACGATCAGGTAGCGCATTTTCTGAATTCTTCTCTTACCAAAGCAGAAATTCAAAAGGTAAAGAAGAGTATCATTGAAGGTAGAACCAAATTATTGTTTGTTGCCCCTGAGTCGCTTACCAAGCAGGAGAACATCGATTTTCTGACCACCATTAAAGTTTCATTTTTTGCAATTGACGAAGCACATTGTATTTCCGAGTGGGGACACGATTTCCGTCCGGAGTACCGTCGCCTTCGCCCGATGTTTGATAAGGTAGGTGGAGATGTGCCGATTATTGCATTAACAGCTACAGCTACACCCAAAGTTCAGATCGATATTCAAAAAAACCTGGGCATGATGGATGCCACTTTGTATAAAGATTCCTTTAACCGAGGGAATTTGTTTTATGAAGTTCGTCCAAAGCGCGATGTGGCCAAGGAAATCATCCGTTTCATCAAAGGTAAAGCCGGGAAATCCGGAATTGTTTATTGTCTTTCGCGAAAGAAAGTTGAAGAATTGGCTGAGCTTTTGAAAGTGAATGGCATCAAAGCCCTTCCTTACCATGCCGGCCTGGATGCTGCAACGCGAGCCAAACATCAAGACATGTTCCTCATGGAAGATGCTGACGTGATTGTGGCTACCATTGCTTTTGGAATGGGAATCGATAAGCCCGATGTGCGTTATGTAATTCACCACGATATTCCAAAATCGCTGGAATCGTATTACCAAGAAACCGGACGCGCAGGACGTGACGGTGGAGAAGGACATTGTTTGGCTTTTTATTCCTATAAGGATGTCGAAAAACTCGAGAAATTTCTCAACGGCAAACATGTTTCTGAAATAGAAATCGGAAAGCAATTGTTGCATGAAATTGTCTCGTTTGCCGAAACATCCATGTGCCGTAGAAAATATTTACTGTATTATTTCGGTGAAGAGTTTGAAGAAAGCAAATGTTCTTCCATGTGCGACAACTGCAGCAATCCACGCGAACAAGCTGATTGTAAAGACGAGATTGTGTTGTTGCTGGATGCCGTTGCGGAAACCAAAGAAAAACACAAAGGTCAGCATATCGTAAATATTCTTTGCGGAACTTTAACCAACGATGTGCGCACCTACAAACACGATAAACTGGAATGTTTCGGAAAAGGTTCCGAACGTCCGGAGAAGTTCTGGAATGCTGCAATTCGTCAAAGTGTTGTTGGTGGACTTCTCCGCAAGGAAATTGAATCCTACGGTACTTTGCATTTGACCGAAAAAGGAAAAGAATTCCTTGAGCATCCAACAAGCTTCATGATGTTGAAAGAACACGATTATGAAGGAGATGGTTCTGCAGATGATGATGATGATATTCTGACTGCTTCAAAAGGGGGCAGTGCATTGGATGAAAACCTACTTGCACAACTTAAGGATTTGCGTCGCACTGTTGCCAAACAAAGAAATGTGCCTCCTTTCGTGGTGTTTCAAGATCCATCGCTGGAAGACATGGCCATTCAGTATCCGGTCAATATTCAGGAATTAACGCAGGTGTCCGGTGTTGGTCAGGGTAAAGCTGATCGCTTTGGTAAACCTTTTGTTGAGTTGATTGCGCGTTACGTTGAGGAAAATGAAATTGATCGTCCGCAAGATTTTGTGATGAAATCGGTAGCGAATAAATCTGTTTCCAAAGTGCAGATCATTCAAAACATCGACCGAAAACTTTCATTGGAGTCCATTGCAAAAGCACAAGGTAAATCCTTGCTCGACATCATTGCAGAAATTGAAACTATCGTGTCCTTCGGGACTCGTGTCAATATCAATTATGTTGTGGATGAGATTCTCGATGAAGACAATCAGGATGAGATTTTCGATTATTTCAAATCCGCCGAAACCGATTCCATTGAAGCCGCTTACAAAGAATTTGACGGCGCCTACAATGAGGACGAATTGCGTTTGATGCGCATTAAGTTCATGAGTGAAATGGCCAACTAAGCTCTCTACGTTGTAATACATAATCAAAGAAGGCGCTTTTCGGAGCGCCTTTTTTTTAAAAAAAGAAAGCCCTCCTGCAAGGCAGAAGGGCTTTCATATTTTTGAATGCAAGGGATTAACCCTTTTGCATTAAGCCAATTTTACGTTTACTGCGCAAAGGCCTTTTTTACCTTGCTCAATTTCAAATTGAACTTCGTCGTCTTGACGGATTTCATCTTTCACTTGTGATACGTGCACGAAAATTTCTTCTCCTGTGTCAGTTTTGATAAATCCGAAACCTTTGGTTTCATTAAAGAATTTTACTTTTCCTGTTTTCATTGTTTTGATTTTTTTGTTTGCAGGGCAAACATGGTTACTGGTGTTGAATTAAAATTGAGGTTAAATTTACAAAGGAAGGGGTCCTCAGGACAAAATTGGAATCATGTAGATGGCCTGAACTCTGGCGGCCTGAGGGAAGTACTTAAATTTTTGGTGATGCTGATTGAGCCTGACATGCACCGGTTTCGTCTTGTGTATTGTAATGGTGATGTGAATAACCTTTTAAATATTGGGTACCCGAACAGAACTACAATCGCTCAAAAGAACACCCAAATATAATAAAATAAACCGAATAAACATGAAGTAACTGAATTCTTGTGTTTTTGTGTGAATTCTAGGTGAACTCACGGTATGTCAAGGGAATGCCGAACATAGCGGCAATTTGCGTATCTTGCCTTGAATCTGAGTCGGTTTATGGATGTAAATCTGCTTTAAACAGATTTTTCGCATCTATGGCAAAGCAACGTCAATCCTTCCAGAAAGCTGAACTGGAAAGCAAAAAGAAAAAAAAGAACAAAGAAAAAGAAGAAAAGCGTGAGCAGAGAAAAGCCAATTCCAATAAAGGAAAAGGCCTTGAGAGCATGATGGCATGGGTCGATCATAATGGTCAGTTGACCAACGAACCGCCGGATCCCAAATTAAAAGTGGAAATCAAATTGGAGGACATTGTCCTTGGTTCGAACAATATTTCAGATGGTTTACCTGATGAACCAAATACCGGAAAAGTAAGCATGTACAATACCGAGCGCAAATTCGGATTCATTACCGATAAAGTTTCGCAGCTCAAGTATTTCTTTCATATTTCCGATGCCCCTGAAGAAATCAAAGAAGGCGATCAAGTTTCATTCGAAATAACTTCAGGTGCAAAAGGACCTGCAGCTATCAAAGTGCAAATTCTTCCCAAAGCTGTCTAATCAAATTTTTCAATCATAGAAAAAGCCCTTTCACATTGAAAGGGCTTTTTTATGCTGTCAAAATTTTTTGTTTCTAGTAGATTTCAAGTTTTTCGAAGTCGAACATAATTTGCGCAAAGGTGTGAGTGTGAGCGTGAGTGTGAAGAAAAAACCAGAGCTCGTGTCCTCGCTCTCGCTCTGATTTTTGTACCGGAAATATTTTGAATAAGATTGAAATTAGCTGAGGTTTTTAATCATGGCATAAAGAATTTTGGATAATTCTTCGGCTTTTTCGGTGAACTCAATAAATTCCTCCTTTGAAATGATTTTTTCATCACTAAGGATATCCATTACTGCAACACATTCAAATATTGATGCTCGTGATATCACAAAAAAACTTCTTCGGTCAGCCCTAGAAAACTTACCACTTCCCTCGGCAATATTTAGTACAACACTAAAAGATGCCCTACCCAACTGGTCTTTGACATAATTATCTAATTTTTTAGCTGAGATTAATTTCTTACAGTCGGAATGAAAAGACTTTGCCTGTTTATAGACATCTAATTTTTGAAATTCAAACATTTGATAAAGATAGAGCGAGAATGAGAATGAGAACGAAGAAAAAAAGCAGGGCTCAAAACCTCGCTTTCGCTCTGTTTTTCGTTCTGCTTTTTTGTACCCTCCGGGTTGGATTTATCGAACTTTTTGGATGATTTTCAAGCACTTAGAATATTAATTAAATCTCGTAGTTGGAAACCGCTCCTTTGATTCAAAGAATCTCCTCATAAATTCTTTGACTCAAAGGTATAATTTAAACTCAAAAATTAGCATAGAATCTAGAGCCTAAATTTGTTAACTTTTAGACCAAGTTTGAACGAAATACTTGAAGATAAAAGAGCCTTTACTCGAACTTTGGAATGTATGGTCACCCCCATTAAATAGAATTAGAACGAAGAACAAATTCTCAGTTTCTAGTTCAGTTAGATATACTTTAGATTGTTGCTATTTCAAATATTTTGGTCTATTGTTTTATTACTTTCTTAAATTCAAAATTATTGGCATTTGCAAATTTGATCACATATATGCCAGCAGCAAAACCTGAAGTTTGTATGGTCGTTTTTTGAATAAAACTTCCATTGTAAATAACCGCTCCCATTGAGTTAATTATTTCAAAGTTTACGGATTCGTTATTCCCTGGCATTTCAATAGTTAGTTCATTTGTAACAGGGTTTGGATAAACCTTAACTTCCAATATTTCATTCTCACATTGAACAGCAATTATTTCTGAGTATTCAAATTGCCCATCGAAATCGGTTTGCTTTAAGCGATAATAGCTTGTGCCTACAAATGGAGTTACATCAATAAAAGAATAATTTAAAATTTGTAAACTATTTCCTGCTCCATCTAACGTATCCAAAAGCTCATAATTTATCCCATCAATACTTCTTTCAATTGTGAAGAAATCATTATTAGTTTCGGTAGCGGTTGACCATTTTAAAGTTGTTGCATTACCGTCACATTTTCCGCTAAAACTTAAAAGTTCAATTGGAAGAGGACTTGTTGTTGGATCTAAAGTTCCAATAGTGTAATAAAAATTAGTAGTAATATTAGAAGCATCAACCGCAAATCTTACCTGATCACCTAAAACACTTGGGGTTGTTCCCGGTACAATGCTAAACGTTGCTGAAGGAGAATTTCTGTAAAGTAAAACATAGTTAGAAGGAACTCCAGGTGAACTACCAATTCCATAATCACCAAAGTCAAAGTATAAAGTAAGCAAACCATTGTTTGAACTAATATCTGTTTTATTAATATACCAGTCATTAAACCATCGCCGAATAACTGTTGGAGGAAGATTAAGGGGGCTTGTTGTGGGCGTAATAGGGCAATTAATGCCGCTTGTTAAATAATCACCATTATCCTTCAAAAAATCACTCGCTCCAGTATTAACACGGAAACCCATACCTGAACTTTGTCGTGTGGCAGCTACACTGTCTGTTGCACTTTCTCTTCCTACGCCGTTCACGTAA
>JBIKKU010000334.1:0-3630 GCA_044360245.1 Flavobacteriales bacterium
CGAATACCCTTTTGCAACCAAGGCCAATGCTTCTTTTTCTTTCAAAGAAATGGCCATTTTGTAAAACAAGGTTTTGTTCAGTTCGTCTTCAAACTCCGATTTTTCGGGACCATACGCCGCATACCGCATCACTTTTCCAAAAACAATGCTACGGTTTACCTGGAATCGCCCGATGATGGCCGTTATATGTCCGCCCTCTGAGCTAAACACCCCAACGCGCGCCACAAATGGCACGGGTGTTCCGTTTTTGTGCAATTTTTTGACCTCGATCATGAAACTGTATTTCTCGAGGTTCTCCGTTTTGGATAGAATAAACTTCAAAGCTTTATCATTGACTTCATGCGAAAAAAGTGCATGTTCAGGCGCTGACATGTTAACGATGGCAAGCATGTTGATTTCTGCGTCCGGATATCCCAGTACTTCCTCCCATCCGTCTGCATAGAGCATTCGACCTTCTTTAAACGAATAGATGTAAACAGCTTCTTCAGGAAACCTTGGGAGAGTTTTTCGAAATTCTTGAGACAACGGACTTTCCAGATCGGCCGGAATGCTCGTGATGAGCGACTTCGAAAAGTTTCCTATGGAAGCGGGGTTTTCCAATGTTGTTTCCTGTGTTTTAACGCAGTTGATTTATGTTGATTTCTATCCTATTTTGAGTTTTAAATGGCTTTTTTTGGATTCCTAAAAATAGGAAAAAGCCGTTTTAAGGCATATGTTTTTTTTAACAGTTAAGCTGTGGATTAAAGTCTTGAAAACATGGGTGTTGAGTTGACGGTTGTTGGAATTGGTTCTACAGGTAATGTTGTCGGAGTGTTAAATCCGGGACTTTCTTTCCTTTTCCAAAAGTTGTTATGCAGGCACAATGCCATGGGGGAGGAATCGGAAATGCATGTTTTTTCCTCACATACCGGCATTTCAATTTCCGCTTTGATGGAAATGGATAGTGAATCTGAAGATGTCACCTCAGTTGATTTACATCGTTATTCGGAGTATTCGGTGAACGATGAACAGGTGGTACAAAAAGCTACACTTAGCAACAATTTATCACCTGCCTTAGTATGTATCTCTGCCATTGCTGACTATTTAGAAAATACGCCTTTGCCAAAAGATGCATTTGCGCACACTTTGTCACCGGAAATGCTTGCTTATTTCTCAGGAGATTTAAAAAGCAGCAATTCTTTTGTGGCTGATTTGGGTAATTTACATCAATCCCTTATTCGTTTGCAGGCCTCCGGGGCAACAACGGTGTATTTTGTGTATCAGTAAACGGTTTTCCTATATTCGTGGTAGAAACCTACTTATATGAGTCAGCCCAAAGAAGAAAGCTTTATCGTCAAATACCGAAAGGAAATTATTATCGCGGTAATTGCTTTATTGATGTTATTGTTTATCGTATTTAATTCGGAGAAAATTGATTTCAGTTTGGTGTTTTTCTCCATTTCTATTTCCAAAATATTTCTCATTGCCTTGTTTTTTGCTCTTGGAATGCTCACCATTTGGGTGCGAAATTATTCGCTGAACAAAGAGAAAAATAACCGCATCAAAGACCTCGAGGCAAAAGTGAAAGAATTGGAAAAAGGAAATCAACCTCCTTTACCACCTCTTCCTCCTGTTCAATCCTGATGGCTAAAGTATGGATGAATTGGAGTTCTGGTAAGGACTCCTCCATGGCTTTGCATCATTTGTTGCAAGAAGGAAATTTTATTCCTGAAATATTGTTTACCACCGTGAATAGTGCGCATCAACGTGTGAGCATGCATGGTTTGCGCGCAAGTTTATTGATGCGACAAGCCGAAGCTATTGGACTTCCATTGCGCATCATGGAGGTTCCTGAATTTCCGGATATGCAACAGTATGAAAAACAGATGCAACATCATATAGAACAATTTGTGCAAGATGGATATTCGCATGCTGTTTTTGGAGATATTTTTCTGGAGGATCTTCGTCGATACCGGGAAGAAAAATTAGCCGATTTTAAAGTGCAATGTGTTTTTCCACTTTGGAAAAAAGACACTAAGCAATTGATGGAGTACTTTATTTCCAATGGATTTAAAGCAATTGTAGTTTGCACCGATGATGCCAAACTCGACCCCTCTTTTTGCGGAAGGGAATTGGATGCTTCTTTTTTGAAGGATTTGCCAAAAAATGTAGATCCCTGTGGAGAAAACGGAGAATTCCATACGTTTTGTTACGATGGTCCCATTTTTCGTTCTCCTGTAAGTTTCGAAATTGGAGAAACCGTTTGCCGGACTTATCCCGGAAATCCGCCGCATTGCTTTCATTTTTTAGACCTATGGTGAAGCAAAAAAAATGCGCATCATGTGGACAGTGGTTTTCTTGTTGTGCCGATGAGATAACAAAATGCCATTGTATTTCGGTGAAGCTTTCGGAAAAGCAGAGGGTAGCATTGCAAAAACGTTTCAAGGATTGCTTATGCGAAAAATGCATCAGGAATTTTTCCCAACAAGCAATGGAATAATAGGAAGTGTATATTTGTACAAATCCGATTCATCATGCGCGTCACTTTTTTAGGCACCGGTACTTCTCAGGGAATTCCTGTGATTGCTTGTGACTGTGAAGTGTGCACATCCGAAGATCCACGAGATAAACGTTTACGTTCTTCGGTTATGATTGAATCGAAAGGAAAGGTAATTGTTATCGATACCGGTCCTGATTTTCGCCAACAAATGTTGTTGCATGGCGTAAAGCGTTTGGATGCCGTTGTTTTTACGCATGAACACAAAGACCATGTAGCCGGATTGGATGATGTCCGCGCTTTTAATTTTCGTCAGAAAGAAAAAATAGAAATCTACGGAACAAAGGCTGTTCACGAGGCGCTCAAACGTGAATTTCATTATGCATTTTCGGAAGTGAAGTACCCGGGAATTCCTGAATTGAATTTAAATGAAATACACAACGAACTTTTTCATTTGCACGGACTGCCTTTTGAGCCGGTGGAAGTCATGCATTACAAAATGCCTGTCTTCGGATTCCGTATTCACGATTTTGCTTATGTCACCGATGCCAAAACCATTGCACCCGAGGAACTCGAAAAATTAAAAGGATGTGAAGTATTGGTGTTGAATGCCTTGCGCAGAGAAGATCATATTTCGCACCTCACGCTTCAGGAGGCTTTGGATATCATTGAAAAAGTCGGACCTGTTCGCGCATATCTGACGCATTTGAGTCATTTGATGGGTACGCATGAACAAGTCACGGAAGAACTACCCATGAACGTTGCGTTGGCCTATGATGGAATGGTGTTGGAATTTCCGGATTAGAAATTCAACATACTGATTCCAAATCCTGAAACGATGGATAGGAACTTGATCAGATTGAAGCGATGATCTTCGGATGATTCAAAAAGAATAGTGGTTGAAATATGCATAAACATCCCCACTACAATCGCTAATACGATATCGAAAAAATGTGCGGTGACGGTCCCGATTTCAGCACCGAAATGATGTCCCATAAAGGTGCCTAGTGGTCCCATCAAGGCAAATACTCCCAACCAAAGCAGGGCTTTCGATTTGTTTAAACCACTCTTTAAAAACATGCTCATCAAGGCAATGGAAATGGGTATGTTATGAAAAACAACGCCTAACAAAAGAGAGTGATTTCCGTGTCCGT
>JBIKKU010000044.1:0-13030 GCA_044360245.1 Flavobacteriales bacterium
ATTTTTAATAGGAAGAATAAAAAATGAAAAAAAATCAAAAAAAACGAAGCTATTGGAAATAAAAATCCCGCTGATCTAAATGAGAAAACCTACTTGCCAAAATTTTCAGAATGCGATCGCGGGATAGAATGATTCAGGGAAGAATCACTGGTTCTATAATGATAAATGAAATCATGTACATCGTTTTAGTACATCAAAAGTAGAGGAGTGATTTCCTCTTTTCAGGTGGGGTAGCCCCTCAATACTGTTTAGTTCTTGTTTAGTTCTGTTTAAAACGCTGTGCTTTAACAAAGCTCGCGATGCTTGTTTAGAAATTAACAAATGAAGAGCAGCAATGCATTGGTTTCCGTAAAAGAATCCATGAAGGGTAATCCACTTTTTAAAATTCCAAGACTTAACTTAAAGATGTTTACTGCCTTAAATGTGGGTTAAAATTCTTTCATGGTCGATAGCACCTCTCTGTTTTCGGAAACCCATAAAAGTAAGGAGTTGTTTCGTGGATCGAGTTCCAATTTTTTACAGATTCTTGAACGGTAATTTTCAACGGTTTTTACAGGTCTGTTTTGCGAAACTAACTTCAATGTCTTTAGTTCTGCCTGAGTTAAAGAGTGCAATAGCTCTCTTATTTTTTCTTTTTTCTTGTCGGCTTCTCGGAAATTGTTGACGAAAGGTTGAAGTGCCGGACCAACATATTTTTTTCCTAGAATAACATCTTTAATGCACTCAACAATTTCTACTGCTGAGTTATCTTTTACCACGTACCCAAGCGCTCCTGTGAGAAATGCTTTATGAAACATTTCTTCTTCTTTGTACATGGTTAAAATAATTACGCGTGTTGGAATGTTTTCATCGTAAACGGTTTTGCAAACATCCAATCCATTCATTTCGGGCATGTCAATGTCGAGAATGGCAATGTCGGGTTTTTCCAGTCTGATGTATTCCAAGGCAGCAGTACCGGTTTGGCATTCCGCGATGGAAATTTCGCTTACGGATGTTTCAATAATGTCTTTCAATCCTTTTCTAAAAATAGGATGGTCGTCGGCGATCATTATTTTCATGCCTGCAATTTTTGTGGATTGAACTTAATGGTAATGCGTACTCCTTTTCCGGAGTTGTCGCCAAAATTTACATCTCCTCCTATCATGCGCGAACGTTCTTTAATGCTGAGAAAGCCTAGTCCGAAATTTTCTTTTTCGCTAAGAATTCCTTTTCCATTGTCGCGAAAGGTGAGGATGTAATTCTCGTTTATTTTTTCAAGGTTAATTTTTAATGCACTGGCTCCGGAATGCTTTAACGTGTTGTTTACACATTCCTGAATGATCCTGTACAAATGCGTTCTCACTTCGAGCGATTCCTGGTCGATGGATTCGTCAACTTCAAAACTGAATTCAATATTGGATCCTGCCTGAACGATTTCTGCAAGGCGGGCAATACTTCTTACCAATCCGATTTTTTCGAGATACGAAGGATAGAGTGATCGTGATATTTCACGTGTTTGCTCAATAATTTTTCCAACTTCTTGTTCGAGTTTTGTGGATTGCGCATCACCTTCTCTGGCCAAAATGGTAAGTCGTGATTTAATTACCGACAAGGATTGTCCAATATCATCGTGTAAATCTCTTGAGATCCTGCTTCTTTCTTTTTCAATGCTGGAGATCAATTGTTGACTGAACATTTCTTGTTGACGACGACTATGTCGTACGGATCTCACATAAAAAATCAGGCCAAGCAAAAGACTCACACCTGTAAGTAGATAAATTAGAATTCGGATGCGAACGCGTTTTAATTCGTTCTCTTGTTCAAGAATTTTGGATTTATTTTTTTCCTGTTCCAGTTCGTTTTCTTTTTTTTCCACGCCGTATTGCACTTGCAATTCTTTAAGTGTGGCGTCGTTTCGCAGGTCATTCAAACTATCGTTCAGGTCACGGTAAGTTTTGTATTCCTGAAGCGCCAAATCCGCTAATTTCATTTTGTCATAGATGCGGTAGAGCAACATGTGACTTCCGGCTTTGTCTTCGAGGTTGTTGGTTGTTACACTCAATTCTCTTGTTTGTTTGGCCATGGATAAAGCTTCGTTGAATAAACCTTTATCGAGTAGCATTTGTGTTTTTCCCAACATGGCTTTGGTCAACTCATAATCCATGTTGTTCGAATCGAGGACAGCCATGGCAGAGTCATAATATTTTTCTGCTTCATCAATTCTGTCGTTCTGAAAAAGTGCCGAGCCTAAATTGATGTATGAAACCGCCAATTCTTTAGGATGATTGATTTGTCGTGCATACCGAATGGTTTCCTGGTAATGACGCAAACCTTCTTCCAGTTTTTTTTGTGAAAGCAAGATGAGTCCTATGTTGTTTTGAATATGTCCTGCCAGTCGCAAATGTTTATCTACCGATGCAATGGCAAGTCCCCTTTCAAAATCAATCAGTGCAGCAGCGTCATCTCCTGCGTTAAGTTTAATCAATCCCAGGTTGTTTAATTCCACAGCGATATAATACCGCAGGTTGTTTTTCTCCGCAACCTTTAATGCTTCGAGATAATATTTTCCGGCCTCCTGTGGTTTGTTGTTGGCTTCGGACATGATGCCTAGTGCATTGTAAGCTTCGATTGTTCCGCGTGCATCCTGACTGTTTTTCGACTCTTCAAGAATATTGTTGATGTTTTTCCAAGCCTCGTCTGCAAAACCTTCTTCCAACTTGAGGTAATTCAGACGTATACGGGCAAGGTGTATGGATGGTAAATCATTCCCTGCATTGGCAGTATACAATGCTGCGGTGAAATAATCCTTAGCGCGCTGAAATTGATTGTTGTAGTAAAAATGATTTCCGAATAAAATCAGGATTTCCGCTTCTTTGCCTTTGTCTTCAAGTTTTCGGGCGAATTCCAACGCTTTTTCTCCGGTGGAAAAAACAGATGCAGAATCATAATACGAATTGATTACCGTTTGTTTCCGGTATTCTTCATAGAGCAATTCTTCCTTTGCCTGAGCAAACAATTGCCCGGAAAGAAGAAGGAATGAACCAATGAATAGTAGAAAGGATCGCATCTTTACCCTTGTAAGATACATTATTCAACTACTATTTCCTTACATCTTTTCTTCTTTTTCTTTCTTTGATGATAAGGCTGAGTTCGCGGCCTGTTTGGCCTTTTACCGAAGTGTTTTCTTCTGCGCGACGGATTAGGTAAGGCAGGACTTCCCTTACAGGACCGTAAGGCACATACTTGGCTACTCGGTAAGATTTTGCGGAAAGGTTAAACGAGATATGATCGGACATTCCCAAAAGTTGAGCGTAATAAATGCGCTTGTCATCTTTAGGAAGTCCATGTTTCGCCATCAATTGCACCAAATGCAAACTGCTTTGCTCATTGTGCGTTCCTGCGCAAATGGCTATGTTTTCAATATTTTCAACACAATAGGTCAAAGCAAGATCGTAATCGCGGTCGGTGGCAGATTTGTCGGGTTGGATGGGCGAAGGATACCCCAATTTTGCAGCGCGGTCGCGTTCTTTTTCCATATATGCACCACGAACCAGTTTCAATCCCAAATGGTATCCGCCTTTTTTTGCTTTATCGTGCGAATCTTTCAGGAACTGCAAACGATCGTGGCGATAAAGTTGAATGGTATTGTAAACGATGGCTTTTTGTTTGTTGTATTTGGCCATCATGGCATCGCATAATCCATCAATGGCAGGTTGAATCCAGCTTTCTTCTGCATCAATGAATACGGGGGTTTCGGATTGGTAGGCTTCTTTGCAGATTTTATCTACTCTTGCCACAACACGCAGGTATTCTTGTTTTTCTTCTTCGTTGAGTTCAGCATTGGCGCTGACTTTTTCGAGAATTTCGAAACGGGCAACACCGGTAACTTTAAACACACAAAATGGAATATGTTCTTTCCCTTTGGCAACTAATGCTGTTTGGCGAATTTCTTCTGCCGTGTGATCGAGGTCAGCCTCGCTTGTTTTTCCTTCAACGGAATAATCCAGGATGGTTCCGATGCCGAATTTTGCCAAATCCTCTGTTTTTGCAGCGCATTCGGTAATGTTTTCGCCCCCACAGAAATGTTTGAAAATGGTCCTTTTCACGATTCCTTTGATGGGGAAGTGGATTTTTAAGGCAAAGGTGGTTAAGTGTTTTCCGATTTTCACGAGGGCAGGTTTGCCAATCATGCGGAATAACCAATAGGCCCTGCGAAGATCGCTGTCCGATTTGCCCGAAAAGGCAACTTCGGTATTGTCAAAAGAAACCATAGCTGTACAGTTGGGCAAATATACTAAGCAAGTCCATTCGACTAAGGCTTTTCCAAAATTTTCCTGTACAAGAGTTGGTGGATTTCCTTATCTTGGTGAATCATGCTGCATATTGAATCTACAGGGTATTTCGTGCATGTCGGACCTATCGGGCACACCGGTCTGCAGGCTATGCTTTTACAACAGGAGTACAAGCATGCGAAGCTTTTTATTCTGGTGGATGAAAACACGCTGCAACATTGTCTCCCTTACCTGCTATCGGAGGTCGAAGCCCTTCAAAAGGCCGAAGTTATTGAAATAGAAAGCGGTGAATCTCAGAAAAACATTGAAATCTGCACTCGTATTTGGGAGGCATTAAGTGAGATGGAGGCCGATCGTGATGCGGTCATCATTAACTTGGGTGGAGGTGTGATTTGTGATATGGGAGGTTTTATTTCGGGCGCATACAAACGTGGAATTCGGTTTATCCATATTCCTACCACTCTGCTTTCTCAGGTAGATGCTTCGGTTGGTGGTAAAGTGGGGGTGGATTTGAATGGGTTGAAAAATCAAATAGGATTATTTGCCAAACCACAGGCTGTGTTTATCGACAGTCAGTTTTTGCAATCTTTAAGTGTTCGCGAAATTTTATCGGGTTTTGCAGAAATCATCAAACACGGATTGATCGCAGATGCAAATTATTGGGAACTGATCCAAGAACAGACTCCGGGAGATGTTAACGATTGGGATGAATTGATTCGAACGAGTGTTGCCATCAAAAATAAAATCGTTACGGAAGATCCTACCGAAAAAGGTTTGCGCAAAGTGCTCAATTTTGGTCATACCATCGGACATGCAGTGGAAAGTCTCTCCATGGAGAACGGAAGAAAACCTCTGTTGCATGGTGAGGCCATTGCCATTGGAATGATTTGTGAAGCTTGGTTATCGCATCGCTTTAAAAAATTACCCGAAAAAGATTTAAGAGATATTACCGAGTTGATTTCGGCTTGGTATGCACCATATTCTTTTGATGATATGGATTTCCATCGTTTGATTGAATTGATGCGAAACGATAAAAAAAATAAAGAGGGTAAAATCAATTTTACACTTCTCGATGGAATCGGTCAACCGGTTTTCGATTGTTATTGCTCCCCGATGGATATTAAAGAAGCATTGCGTTATTATTTAATCAGCAGAAATCATGATGCTTGAGATTGCTGCTCCATGGAAAAAAATATGTGCACGCATTGCTTTAACAGGTTCGAAAAGTGAAAGCAATCGTGTACTTGTTATTGCCTCACTTTGTGAAGATCAGTTTACCATTCATGACCTTGCCGCAGCACGCGATACGCAAGTCTTGATTGAGGTATTGTCTTCGCTCCGACAGCGCGTGCCCGGAATGGAACAGGTTTTTGATGTTGGTCCTGCAGGAACAGCCATGCGTTTTCTCACCGGATTGCTCGCTGTAACTCCGGGTAGGTATTTGTTGACCGGAAGTGAAAGAATGAAAAAAAGACCAATCGGAATTTTGGTTGATGCACTTCGTAAATTGGGTGCAGAAATTGAATATGCCGGTGAGTTTGGATATCCGCCTCTAAGAATTAAAGGCAAAATGTTGGAAGGCGGAAATATTGAATTGAATCCCTCGGTTAGCAGTCAATTTGTTTCTTCTTTGTTGATGGTTTCGCCGGTGATGGAACATGGTTTAGAAATTCATTTTTCTGAAGCGCCTGTTTCTCGTCCTTATTTGCAAATGACCATTGAAATGATGCGTTATTTTGGAGCTGATGTGGAATGGATAGGGAATAGAATTGTTGTGCAACCCGGTGGTTATGCAGGAAAAGATTTTTGCGTTGAAGCTGATTGGAGCGCTGCCAGTTATTGGTATGCTGTGGTGGCTTTGTCGGAAGAAGGTGAAATCATTTTGGAAGGTTTGCACGAAGAAAGTTTACAAGGGGATGCAGTATTGAAAGATATTTTTCTGGGGTTTGGTGTAGAAACCATTTTTGAAAATGGAGATATGCGTATCCGTAAAAATAAGTCAATAACCTTGCCTGAAATTTTCCGATTTGATTTTTCGGAATGTCCGGATATAGCACAAACACTTGCATGCGTATGTGCAGGATTGGGCATTCGCGGTGAGTTTGCAGGTTTGCAGACTTTGCGCATCAAAGAAACGGATCGATTGACGGCCTTGAAAAATGAATTGCACAAGTTTGGTATTCGATGCGATATTCCTTCGGATGAAGAACTTATTGTGTTTGCAGGTCGCATGAAACAACCTGAAGAGCCTGTTTTAACATATGAGGATCATCGCATGGCTATGGCTTTTGCACCACTGGCTTTGGTGGTTGAAAAGGTTGAAATGCAAGATCCAAAAGTTGTAGAGAAGTCATATCCTGCTTTTTGGACCGATTTGGAACACGCAGGTTTTGAAATGAAAATGAACTAATGTTTTTGATATGCACGCTAGAATTAAATTTTTGAGTTTTGTTTTTTTTATTGTCGCCATTACGATTTTAGCGCGATTTGAAGCTGCCGAATTGCGTCCTTATGGCGAGATGAATATTGCCTCTTATGCCGAATACGATCGTGTACGTATGGCCGATCCATCAACAGGTGAAATACCAAAAGGAATACGCAGAAGAGAATTGGATTTTGCTCAGACCTTGCCCATGAACATGTCTCGTTCTTTATCATGGAGTTTAATTGGTCCGCGCGATTTAGGTGGAAGAACACGCGCTATTGCCCTAGATGTGCGCAATGAAAATATTTTATTGGCAGGAGGAGTGACCGGTGGTGTTTGGCGTTCTGTTAACGGAGGAGCCAACTTTGTGAAAACAACAGACCCTTCGCAAATGCATTCGGTGACTTGTCTCGTGCAAGATACACGCACCGGACATGAAGATACTTGGTATGCAGGAACCGGTGAATATTATGGGGTTGTGAGTGGAACGAGCTTTTCATCTCAGTTCAGCGGTGATGGAATTTTTAAATCGACGGACAATGGTCAGACATGGACCTTGCTTCCATCTACTTCCAGCAATACACCACAAAGTTTGTATACCAATGGCGACATGGATTTTGTTTGGAAAATGGTAGTAGATCACACCAACCTGGTGCAGGATGAAGTTTACGCGGCGGTTTACAACGGTGTATTTCGCAGTACCGATGGAGGTGCAAATTGGCAACCTGTTTTAGGTTTCGATTCAACAACCACTTCCACTTCCGATTATTCAGATTTGATTATTACTCCAACAGGTGTTTTGTATGCAGCGCTTTCCAGTGATGGTCCCGACCGTGGCGTTTGGCGTTCTACCGATGGAATTAGCTGGACAAAAATAGATTCAGGTTTTCCCGGTAACTATGGTCGATTGGCCATGTGTTTTAATCCGCAAAACGAAAATGAATTGATGCTGGTTTGTGAATCGCCAGGTTCAGGAAGTAATGGTCATTCTTTGTTTAAATACACGTATTTGTCGGGCGCAGGAAATGGTGCGGGTGGACAATGGGAAAACCGTTCAGCAAATTTGCCTGCGGGACACTGTACCGGATTTTTTGATTTTGATTTTGGTTATTTCCAAACTCAAGGTGGATACGACATGCACATTGCCTGGCATCCAACCAACGACAGTGTGATTTTTGTTGGTGGAACTAATCTCTACCGCAGCGAAGACCAGTTTACTTCTACGGTGTATGATTGGATTGGTGGTTACCAATGCGATCAGAGTAACCTGGCCAATTATGTTTATCCGAATCACCATCCCGATCAGCATGGCATGATTTTTCTTCCTTCCGATCCTACAAAAGCATTCACCTGCTCCGATGGAGGAATCCATAAAAGCAATGATATTCTTGCTGATTCAGTTATATGGTTATCGCTCAACAACGGATACATTACTTCGCAGTTTTATACTGTTGCCTTGGAAGAAGGTGATGTAAGCAATGATTTTTTGATTGGTGGAGCGCAAGACAATGGTGTATGGTTTACCAACCGTAATCATGTGGATTCATTGTGGAAATGGGTTTATCGTGGTGATGGTTCGTATTTGGGAATTCCCAACGGAAGACCTTATTACATCTTCTCCATTCAGCAAGGAAAGATGTATAAAATGATGATGACGGATGATGGAGATACCATACTTGGAACACGCATTGATCCAACAGGAGGTCCTTCAAATTATAATTTCATCAATGCCTTTGCCATGGATCCATGGAATCCCGAAAGGCTCTACAATGCTGGAAGGGTAAAGCTTTGGAGAAATGATTCTTTATCGTCCATTCCAATGATTGGTGATATTTATAATACAATTTCACATGGTTGGACAGCATTGAATACTTCACAAATTGGTATCAATGATGGGTTTATTACCGTGTTGGAAATTTCGCGTGATGATGCTGACAGAATTTATTATGGTTCTTCCAAATCGAAAATTTTCCGACTGGATCAATCTTCCGGTGCAAGTCCTGTGAAAACCCAACTCACCGGCCCATTCCCGGCAAATGCTTATACCAGTTCGATAGGTGCGAATCCGTTTAATGCCGATGAAGTGATGGTGACGTTTTCGAATTACGGCGTTCCTAGTATTTTTTATTCGAATGATGCCGGAGCAACTTTTTCGGATGTGAGCGGAAATTTGGAACAAAATGCTGATGGCTCAGGAAATGGTCCTGCTGTTTATTGGGCAAGTATTTATCCGACTTATCCAACACCAACTTATTTTGTAGGAACCAGTGTGGGATTGTTTTCCACCAATCAATTAAACGGTGCTGCAACGGTATGGACCATGGAAGGCGCAAATGAAATTGGTCGAGTGGTGATTAATATGATCAAAACCAGACCAAGTGATGGAAAAATTGTTGTGGCAACGCATGGAAATGGTATTTACAGTGCACAATTACCTCCTGTTTTTGTTGGTGTTTCGGATGTAAACGGAAGTGCTTTTCAGTTTGCTACTTATCCGAATCCCTTTCATGATTTAAACACGGTTGATTTGGTTTTACCTGCCCAAGGCACCCTAAGCATTCGTGTGCTCGATCTTAGCGGTAAGCAAGTTGAGGTGTTGTTTTACGGAGATGTGCCTGCCGGACAAAAGCGTGTTTTTTGGAACAGGTCGTCTGAATTGGCATCCGGTACATATCTGTTGCTTGCTGAATGGAACGGAGAGCGAATAGTTAGAAGGGTGGTTATAAAATAAAACCGAACATTATTCGTCACCTGTTGTTAGATACCTTTACACCGCACAATAGCATGAAAACCGTTTATATCACACGTCGAGAACATTTCAACGCAGCGCATAAGTTGTGGAATGAGGAATGGTCTGCCGAAAAAAATCTGGAGGTTTTTGGCAAGTGCTCCAATCCAAACTGGCATGGTCATAATTATACCTTGCAAGTCACCGTGAAAGGTGTCCCCGATGCGGTTACAGGTTTTGTCATTAACCTCAAGGAGTTAAGCAAAATCATCAAATCGGAGGTTCTGGATCCTATCGATCATCGCAATCTCAATATTGATGTGCCTTTTATGAAAGGTATTCAACCTTCTACCGAGAACCTGGCCATTGCTATTTGGGAACGTATTGCAGACCAGGTGGCTTCGCGGGGTGGTAAGTTGCACAGTGTAAAGCTGTGGGAAACAGAGAACAACTCCGTTGAGTATTTTGGGGAAGAATAAGTCTTATTAATTCATACTTGCATCTATTATGTCGCACGATTCTGACATTTTTTCAGAAAACTCCATGGACGGTTACTCAAAAGTGGAGCAGTACAATCCTTCAACTGTAAAGCTAATTTCCGATGCTTATGGGCAAATCATCGAATCGCTCGGTGAAAATCCCAAACGTGAGGGATTGCTGAAAACCCCCGAACGGGTTGCCAAAGCTTTGCAGTTTTTGACCCACGGATACGATATCAATCCCGCTGATATTCTTCGTTCTGCCATGTTTGCGGAGGATTATAAGCAAATGGTGATTGTTAAGGATATTGAAATGTATTCCATGTGCGAGCACCATATGCTTCCGTTTTTTGGTAAGGCACATGTGGCTTATATACCAAACGGACATATTGTCGGGCTTTCTAAAATTCCGCGTGTTGTAGATGCTTTTGCACGCCGTTTGCAGGTACAAGAAAGACTGACCTACGAAATACGCGACTGTATTCAAGAGACCTTGCAACCTCTTGGGGTAGCTGTCGTAATAGAGGCCAGTCACATGTGTATGCAAATGCGCGGTATCCAGAAACAAAATTCCGTAACCACCACGAGTGCTTTTACGGGGGAGTTTTTGAAGGATACCACTAGGAAGGAGTTCATTTCCCTCATTTCCTCCAAGCTTAGCTAAACATGATGCCTTTTTCGTACCTTTATAAAACAAAAAAAAATAAAACGTCATGAGTAACGACATTTTTAATCAATTCAACAACAATAGTGGTAATTCCACTTCTTCTTATTCCGGAGCTATTCCGCGAACATTTGTTGCGAACGTGTTTTCATACATGCTTGCTGCGTTAAGTATTACAGGCGTTGTGGCCTATTTGGTAGGTAGCAACGAGCAACTGTTTTTAGATTTATTTATTACCGATACCGGTGTTTCCCCTTTGTTTTGGGTGGTTAGCTTGCTGCCACTTGGTTTAGTCATGTTAATGAGTTTTGCCTTTAACCGCCTTTCTGCTCCGGTAATGTTGGGTGTGTATATTTTGTATGCCGGCTTGATGGGACTTTCTTTGAGTTCAATTTTCATGATTTATTCAAGCGCATCCATCGCCACAGTATTTTTTATTACTGCAGGAACTTTTGGTGCCATGGCTTTTTTGGGATACACCACAAAAACAGATTTAACCAAATTCGGTTCGTTTTTGATGATGGCTCTTATCGGTATGCTAATCGCATCTTTGGTAAACTGGTTTATGCAAAGTGATGGATTGAGTTGGTTGATCTCTGTAGTAGGTGTTCTTGTGTTTACAGGTCTTACAGCTTACGACATGCAAAAAATCAAACAAATGGGTGAGCAGGTAACAACCGGAAATGAATTAGCCAGTAAAATGGCCATCATGGCAGGTCTTACCCTTTATTTGGACTTTATCAACCTCTTCCTTTTCTTGCTTCGCTTATTGGGAAGCAGAGACGAATAATTTTAATACTTTTTCTTTTCAAACCCCGGACTAATCGTTCGGGGTTTGTTGTTTTTAGCAAATTCCTATATTCGTCCGAAGCAAAAAGAAACACATGAAGAAAGCGTATGTATTTCCCGGACAGGGATCGCAATTCCCCGGTATGGGCAAAGATTTGTATGAGAATTCTGCTCTTGCCAAGGAGATGTTTGAAAAGGCGAATTCCATTCTCGGTTTTCGAATAACAGATATAATGTTCTCCGGAACCGAAGAAGAATTGAAACAAACCAAGGTCACCCAACCTGCAATTTTTCTGCACTCTGTAGTTCTCGCAGCTACATTGGGAGAATCCTTTCAACCCGACATGGTTGCAGGGCACTCTCTTGGCGAGTTTTCAGCATTGGTAGCCAATAAAACCCTTTCGTTTGAAGACGCTTTGGTTTTGGTATCCAAACGTGCAATGGCCATGCAAAAAGCTTGTGAGGCTGTACCTTCAACCATGGCGGCTGTGCTCGGTATGGAAGATGCGAAAGTGGAAGAAATTTGTGCTGCAACGGAAGGTGTTGTGGTTGCTGCGAATTACAATTGTCCGGGTCAATTGGTGATTTCCGGTTCTGTTGATGCTGTTAATAGAGCTTGCGAAGCATTAAAAGCTGCAGGCGCAAAAAGAGCATTGGTTTTACCGGTTGGAGGTGCATTCCATTCACCTTTGATGGAGCCTGCTCGTGTTGAATTGGAAGCTGCAATTCATGCAACAACTTTTCATACGCCGGTTTGTCCGGTTTACCAAAACGTAACCGCAGCGGCTATATCCGATCCTGAATCTATTAAGAAGAACCTTATCGATCAGTTAACCGCTCCGGTGCGATGGACGCAAAGTGTGCGACAAATGGTTGCTGATGGTGCTACCTCCTTTGTAGAAGTGGGACCTGGAAAAGTTCTTCAAGGTTTAGTGAAAAAAGTTGCTCCTGAAGCTGAAGCAGCAAGTGCATAAAATAACTGACCAAAAACAAAAATCCCCGGAACGATTCGTTTCGGGGATTTTTATTTAGATAAGTATGGTAATTAGATTTTGATCTGAAAGAGAATAGGCATCACCATGGTGTTGTTGTTGGTGGTTGAGCCTTGGTTTTGTTGCACTTCAGGACTGATGTACCAGATTTTTTTCCCGTTTTCTTCGGTAACATAAACGTGACGGTTTGATCCGTTGGTTAAATCACGCAGGATGGGAATCAATTCAACAGGAGTAGTGTTTTGCTGACAACTTTTTACTTCAACATGGGTAACGGTTACCTGAGAAATGTTTTTCTTCTCAACAGTAACCTGACCTTGTGTTTGCGTAGATCCTGCAGGTTGTTCAACCACTTCGATAATTACCCATTCATCACTTTCGATGGTGGATGTCGAGGTGCTTGACGCTGGAGTGGTGTTGGTTGTGGTTGTTGAGCTTGTTGTAGTTGATGCAGAAGAATTTGATGAGTTTCCTGCATTTCCAGTACCGGCGGTATTATTAGTTCCCGGAGTGGTTTTAGTGCCATCATTTCCGGGGCCTGCAAAGGCATCAGAACTGAGAACGAAACCGTTCACCAGAAAAATGGCAATCACTAAAAGGAAATCCTTCTTCATAATCAGGTTAACGATCAAATGTAGAAAAAGTTCAGCATCCTTCCAAACATTGTTTAAAAAGTAAATAT
>JBIKKU010000045.1:0-12942 GCA_044360245.1 Flavobacteriales bacterium
CAGTATGTGAAAGACCAAAAAGTGAAGAAATTTTACAACAATTACGATAAACTCTATCAGGAAACCTTTTCTTACTTCAACGATTTGGGTTATTTAAGTGAACAAATCACGCGATTAACGCTTAGCGGAAAAGAAACGAAAATCGCTTATGATTACAACGAGCATGGATTAGTCAGTAAGAAAAGCGACATCAGCTATATTTTCGGATACAATGCCATCATCAATACGTTTACTTACGATAAGCATGGCAATATGGAGGAAATGACCACCTTTCATAACGACAAGAAAACAACTTTACGATCTATTGTGTACGACCGCGTTACCATGTTGATGAGTGCTCAAGTGATGAAGGATTTTGAAACCGGATTGATTTATATTCTCAAATATTCGTACCAGTACCATTAAGGTCTTACAATAAGAAAAACCCCGGCCTCCACCGGGGTTTCTCCAAACAAACAACAAACCAAATTACCAACGCATTGCTACCTCCCGGTTGGTAATCCTACGTTTATCCAAGCCTCCACAAGGATAAACGAGCTCCTCATTATACTTTCTTTTTCTTTCTCAGGTGAAGCAGTGTTCCCGGTTCAGGATCGCCGCTACCCGGTACGATATTGTTCAACTGGTATAATCTTTTCAGTTTAATGCCATAGCGTTGTGAAATGGTGTGCATGGTTTCACCTTCTTGCACGCGATGTGTTTCAACGGCGGCTTTATTTTTTTTGGGTTGCAGGTAAATTACATCACCACTTTGCAGAACATCTTTTTTGCTCAGGTCATTGTATTTGTAAATCTGCCACAATCCCATTTCAAATTCTTTCGCGATTTTGTAATAGGTGTCTCCATCTTTAGCTACGATATAACGAATGTTATTATCGGTAACATTGATTTTATGCTGGTACTGTGAAACAGTTGTAAACTCTTTGTTTTCGGTAGGTGCAACAGGTTTTTTCATTTCCACTGCAGCTACTTCATCAAATTGATAAAGATTGTTTTCTTCAATCAACTGAATGAGTAAATCAGAATATTTTGGATTGGTGGCGTAACCACAATTTTTTAATCCGCGAGCCCAAGCCTGGTAATCGGTTTTGTCTAATTTAAACAGATTCTCGTAGCGCGTTTTTTTAAGGAAAGTAGAATGGTCTCTAAAAGATTCTTCAGCGCTTTCGTATTTGCGGAAACATTCATTGCGACGATCATCGTCTTGAATGAAAGTTTCACCTTGCCAGCTATCGTGACATTTAATCCCGAAGTGGTTTTTTGCATAGCGAGCTAATGGACTGTTTCCATCACCGCTCTCTAAAATACCTTGGGCAAGTGTAATGGAAGCCGGAATACCATAAAGCGACATTTGCTTTTGGGCTTCGGCAGACCAAGTAGTGATGTACTCCTTACGAGAGATACGTTTTTCTGCAGGGGCTTCAGCTTTTGCCTGGAGCTGGAGGATGCCCGCAACAAATAAGATGCTGATTTTCAATACGGAGGATTTCATTTGTTATTAGTTTGTTGGTTCGTTGTTGATAACATGGTCTTTAACGACTGGTTATTAACAAAGGTTTCAAAATTGTTAATAACTTTGATAGTGATGGTTTAGGTGAGTTTATTAATTAAATGAAAATCAGATATTTAATCTTTGAAAAATTTTGAAATTTTCTGAGGATTTCTGCCCAAAGAGGTCTCTTCGGGTCATGTTTTTAGAAAAAAACCATTAATGGTCAATAGGAGATGCTCAAGCTAAACACATTGTATTTTTACCTCGCGTGTTGCAGAAAAGCAAGTGACACTATATAGATGAATACCGTTATTACGTTATACCAACAATAAATACCCAAAAGAAATGCTGAAAAAACTTTTTTGTCTAATCATGCTCGGATGCAGTGTGCAGTCCTTTTCGCAAGTCAAACAAGTTGCTCGATTGGAGCTGGAAGAAAATGATGATGAGTCGGGAAATGTTTCCGTAATGGGAGATCATGGATTTATTGCGCATGCCTGGGGCGATAAGAGCGATGGAATGCAGGCTTACCATATCGTGCATTATTCTCCTGACTTGAAGGTTTTGCATAAACAACAAGTGCAAATTCCAAAGCGATTTTCCTTGCAACAGGATATTGTTGCTCCTGACTATTCCAAAGTAATCTTGTTGTTTACCGGTCCGAAAGATGACTTTATGGTTGTGACCTATTTACCTGATGGTAAGGTTTCCACTTCAGAAGGTCGTTTACCTGTTGGGATTTATATCAGACATGTAGTGGTTTTAGAAAACACGCTTTTTATTCGAGGCGTCCTTAAACGCAAACACATGTTGCTTAAGCTGGATATTCGTACAGGGAAATATGCGGAATTGCAAAAGCTGACGGATAAGACACTTTCCTTTTACGATATGGAATCCATGCCGGAAAATGATTTGGTTATTGTTCCCTATACGCTTGGAAAAAAAATTACGGAGGAACGTTTTTTTCTTTCTTTTCTTGATGAAAACGGTGAAAAGAAATTTGATGATTTTCATGTAAAAGCCGATCCGGGAAAATATCCATTAAACGGTTCCATCACCTGGTTGTCTGCCGATCATTTTATCATCGTAGGTTCATTTTCTAACGACGCCGATCGTTTGGCAAGTGGAATTTATTTGGCGGATGTGCAAAAAGGAAAAATAAAATATATCAAATACCACCTCTTTGCGGAAATGAAAAATTTCTTCACTTACCTTTCCAAGAACCAGCAACAAAGGGTGGAGAAAAAGGTAGAACGTAAATCCAAAAAAGGGAAAGAAAATGCTTTAGATGTTTTGATTACTTCTCATCCGGTATTTGAGCACCAAGGTAACTATGTGTATATCGGTGAGGTGTATTATCCTACCTATCGTCAGGAACCATACACTACTACCGGTCCAAATGGTACCATGGTCACTTCCTACCGTTCTGTTTTTGATGGGTATCAATACTCACATGCTGTGATTACTGCGATGAGTCCATCGGGAGAAAAACTTTGGGACCATTGCTTTTCCATGTGGCTGTTTCATAAGCCTTACAAACCTCAAAAGAATATTCGTGTGCTGATCAACGGTGATGAAATACAAATGCTTTTTTCTACCGGTAGTTCAGTGAGTTCAGCCGTAGTAAAAGGAAAAGAAATGAGTGAGAAAAATTACGATCGCATTGAAGGGATGAATGAAGGAGATAAAACCAGATGGACAGGTGTAACAAAAACTGAATATTGGTACGAAAATTATTTTCTTACTTATGGTTGGCAGAAAATAAAAAACACCGATGAAAAGGGAAGTAAAAAGCGCAAAGTATTTTTCGTTTCCAAACTTCAATTCAAGGAACAGGAATAAATAGAAAAACTACAAAGAGAAATCCTCCATGAATAGCATTTGTGGAGGATTTTTTTTGAATGAAAAAAAACGTTCAGAGTTTCTCTTTGATTTTTTTAAGTTCCTCTTTCATACGCAGGAGTTTTTCGATGACTTCTGCTTTTTCATGTTTCTGAGGTTCAGCAAAAACTTCAAATCCTTTTTCACGGAGCTTTTCTTTTGCGCCTTGCAAAGTGTATCCTTCACCTTTAACGAGCGCAAATATTTTCTTGAAGTTTTCGATATCGTCGATGGTGAAGAGTCGGTTTCCTTTTTTGTTTTTGGTGGGCTTGATGATGTCGAATTCTTTTTCCCAAAAACGAATAAGCGATGTGTTCACGTCGAACATGGCGGCGACTTCTCCAATGGAGTAGTAAAGTTTAACGGTTGGTTTTTCCTTGTACGCCACGCTTCAAGATTAATCGAACGAAGTTCCCGATGAAGAAGCATTTTTCAGCATTTCTTCGTATTCGGCAGGGGAGAGGTCGTTGTAGTAATAGTTAACCGGATTTACTTTTTCGCCGTTTTTAATCACTTCGTAATGCAAATGCGGTGCGGTTGATTTACCTGTGCTGCCAACCAAACCAATCACTTCACCGCGTTTTACTTTTTGTCCGATTTTCACCTTAAACGCACTCAAGTGGGCATACATGGTTTTATAACCGTAACCGTGATCAATAAGAACAATATTTCCGTAGCCCCAATAATTGGATTCTACATTTTCTACACGACCATCGCCGGTTGCATAAACTTTGGTTCCTGTTTCTGCAGGGAAATCCATCCCCGTGTGCATGGCGCGAGTACGGTAAATGGGGTCGATACGCCAACCGTAAGGACCAATGGAAGAGCGCAAATCTTTTCGGTTCACCGGAATAATGGCAGGCATTGAGGTGAGCATTTCTTTTTTGCGTTTGGCTAATTTGATGACCTCATCAAACGATCTGCTCTGCGCATACAGTTTTTTTTCAATCCTTCCGAGAGCCTCTGCTGTGGAAATGATCAAATCCGAACTTTCAAAGCCTTCGTATTGTTTGTATTTGTTGCTTCCTCCGGTGGCACGGTCGCGTTTGTGCAAGGGGTAGGGTTCGGCTTCAAGAACCACACGGTAAAGGTTGTCATCGCGTTTTTGGATATCGCTCAACACCGTCTCGATATCGCTCAATTGTTTTTGAAGCAACTCAAATTGCCTGCGCAGCTCTTTGTTGTCGCGTTCCAGACTCTGCTCCTTGGGGGATTTAAACCAGGGTTGGTACTCGTAAAGAATGATGATGATGGTGGCAAATACAATACTTCCCGCCAGGTAAGGCAAGGCCTTCAGGAAACGCTCCTTCAGACCCGGCTCCACCTTCTCGTAGGTGAGGGTTTCGGGGTTGTACCGGTATTTGACTTTCGACACGAGCTAATTTATTGACAAGGGACGCTAATTTAGTCAAATAATCTAACTTTGCAACCGCAAAACAAGCCTCAATCCCTCAATTCGCTAAGGAAAACGTATGATGACCGCTCAAGAAATCCGCAAGACTTTTCTGGAATTTTTCCAATCCAAACAACATCAGATTGTACCCTCTGCCCCAATGGTGGTGAAAAACGATCCAACCCTGATGTTCATCAATTCCGGAATGGCCCCTTTTAAGGATATTTTCCTGGGCAATTCACCCATCAAACATCCGCGCGTGGCAGATACCCAGAAATGCCTTCGTGTAAGCGGTAAACACAACGACCTCGAAGAAGTTGGCGTGGACACCTATCACCATACCATGTTTGAAATGCTTGGAAACTGGAGTTTTGGTGATTACTTCAAAAAAGAAGCCATTGCTTGGTCTTGGGAATTGCTTACAGAGGTTTATAAAATCGACAAAGACCGTTTGTACGTTACGGTTTTTGAAGGTTCAAAAGAAGATAAATTGGACTTCGATCAGCAGGCTTATGATTTTTGGAAACAATTCATTGCAGAAGATCGCATTCTGAAAGGAAACAAAAAAGACAATTTCTGGGAGATGGGTGACATGGGACCTTGTGGGCCATGCTCCGAAATCCATGTGGATTGTCGTCCCGATGATGAGCGCGCTAAAATCAACGGTGCAACATTGGTCAATAACGATCATCCGCAAGTCATTGAAATCTGGAACAACGTGTTCATGGAATTCGAACGTAAGGCGGATGGATCTTTGGAGAAATTACCCAAGCAACACGTCGACACCGGAATGGGATTCGAGCGTTTGGTGCGTGTATTGCAAAAGAAATCATCGAATTACGATACCGATATTTTCATGCCGCTGATTGTGCGCATTGAAGCCTTAAGCGGAATGAAATACAATGGTGCAGATACTTCCGATAAACAAGAGCGTATCAACATTGCGATGCGTGTCATAGCCGATCATATTCGTGCCATTTCCTTCAGCATTGCCGACGGACAATTGCCTTCCAACAACGGAGCGGGTTATGTCATTCGTCGTATCCTTCGCCGCGCCATTCGATACGGATATCAAACCTTAAATCTCCGCGAGCCTTTCTTCCATAAAATCGTTGAAACACTCGCTGCACAAATGGGAGATGCATTCCCCGAAATCCGCGCGCAACAAGAGTTGGTGGAAAAAGTCATTCGCGAGGAAGAAGTTGCTTTTTACCGCACACTCGAAAATGGCATCAAACGCATTGAAGCAGTATGTGAAGATTTGAAATCCAAAAAACAACAAATCATTGATGGTACAACTGTTTTTGAATTGTACGATACCTTTGGATTTCCCGACGATTTAACTTCACTGATCGCAAGAAGTCATGGTTTGAGTATCGATGCTGAAGGATTTGAAGCAGAACTGCAAAAACAAAAAGACCGTTCACGCGCTGCAACCACTGTGGAGACCGATGATTGGAACGTATTGCGCAATAACGATACAGAAGAATTTATCGGATACGATAATTTGGAAACCAACATTCAATTGGTGAAATACCGCAAGGTGAAAGCCAAAGGGAAAGAACAATTTCAATTGGTGTTTGACCATACGCCGTTTTATCCGGAAGGTGGCGGACAAATTGGCGATACCGGTTACATTGAAGCATCCGGAGAAAAAATTGCCATCAACGATACGCGCAAAGAGAATAACCTCATCGTACATTTTGCAGATCAATTGCCTTCTGATTTAAATGCTGCATTCGTTGCACGGGTAGATGTAAAACGACGCAAGGATTCGGCCTGTAACCATAGCGCAACTCACTTATTGCATGAAGCATTGCGTGAAGTGTTGGGTACACATGTTGAACAAAAAGGTTCTTTGGTGTCGCCTGATTATTTGCGTTTCGACTTTTCACATTTTTCTAAAATGACCGAGGATGAATTGCAATTGGTTGAATCGAAAGTTAATTCCAGAATTCGTGAAAACCTTGCCTTGGACGAGCGCCGTGAAACGCCCATTGATGAAGCGAAAGCTATGGGTGCCATGGCTTTGTTCGGAGAAAAGTACGGCGATAAAGTTCGTGTCATAAAATTCGGTAGCAGTGTGGAATTGTGCGGAGGTACACATGTGCGTTCTACGGGTGAAATAGGTTTTTTCAAAATTACTTCCGAAGGAGCAGTTGCTGCAGGAATTCGTCGCGTTGAAGCTATTACCGGCGTAAAAGCCGATGAATATTTCCGCAACCAGGAAAATTTGCTGAACGAAATTCAATCCGTTTTGCGCAATCCAAAAGATGTCTTGAAATCCATTCAGGATTTGATGACTCAAAACGCAGAGATGAGCAAACAGTTGGAACAATTTGCCAAAGAAAAAGCAGCGTCATTGCGGAAAGAATTGGTGAATGAAGTGCGCGAAATCAATGGTGTGCAGTTTATTGCACGCAAGGTGGATTTAGACAATGCCAACATTAAAGATTTGGCATTTCAATTGAAAGGGCAGTTTCCGAATTTGTTCCTCGTACTGGCCAATGAATCGGACGGTAAGGCCGGATTGTCGGTTATGGTGGCCGATGAATTGGTGAAAAGTAAAAACCTGCACGCGGGTACCATTGTGAAAGAATTGGCCCGTGAAATCAACGGTGGAGGTGGAGGTCAGCCTTTCTTTGCCACGGCAGGAGGAACCAATGTTGCAGGAATTGAACAAGCTTTGCGAAAAGCAGAAACTTTGATTTCTTAAAATCAACTTGGTATTTCCGAAAGGGAAGGTTGCGTGTATTTTTCTTTTGGCGATAAGGCCAAATGGTAGACATAGAGTCCGTTGAAAAGCACAATGAAAAGAAAATGATACCATTTGTTTTTTCCGAAGCTGCGGGCGACATCCATATAGATTTTCACCATAAACCAACTCCATGGAGCAAGGATGACGCTTGAAATAATGGCGCCAATGGTGAATTGCTGAATACTTACCAATGCCAATAAAACAAGCATTGGGGGAATCATGACCATCCAGCCTTGTTTGTTTGGACGACCAACAATGCGCATCAGCACAATGACATTCCACACCGGAATTATTGCCGAAAGACCTTTAAATCCGCATTTGCGGTAAAGCGCCCATTGCGCAACCAAACCAATAAAACCAACCACACAAAGCAACACAATTACCCAAGTTGGTAAGTGGTCGAGTTGAAGCCGTATGTTTTCGATGATTTGCAAAAGCATGGATGTTCTATGCTTCAAACATACGCGAAAAAGGCTGATTTGTTTTGAAAAGCGAAGGAATAAAACTTGGGGGGAATGGGGGATTTTATGGCATTAAACCGGAATACCAAAATAGCCGGTAAGTTCGCGGATTAAGGCTTCGGTAGAAGAGAGCGCAGGATTTCCCTGACAATCTCTTAACAGTCCTTTGAGTTTTTCAACGTATTGGTCGCGCTTGTTTTGCAGCCATTGAGAAGCGTAATAAAATGCTTTAATGGCAATGTCGTTCTCTTCAATTTTTGCTTTGCGCGCTGTAAGTTTTTCATAACGTCGGTAACATTCACTAACTCCGTTATGGTCGCGTAAGGAGAAATAGCCAATCACCAGATTTGCAAAAATGGCATCGTAAAGTTTTTGGAATGGAATCTGTTGGTAGTTGATGAGCAGACCTTCCAAAATGGAAATGGATTTCTGAATATTTTCTTTACCGTTGAGCAATAAGAATGCGCAATAAATATTGTTCAGGTTGATCAGACGCACATGCGCATCTTTTTCTTCACGCATCTGATCAATCAGTTTTTCGCAAATCAGCGTAGTTTCTGCCAATTGTTCGCGCACGGCCGCAGGAATAAAATCCTGGTAATTTTCTTTATACGGAATGCAGTAATGGGTCAGGTAATAACTGGCCTGCAAACTGAGCGACACAATTTGTGCAGTATTGATGTGTGTTTGCCAAAAGCGAAGTGTACTCCATTTTCGTGTAAGCCTTGCCGACTCTTTTAAAATTTCCTCTTCATTCATTTCCTGAAACAAATGCTTCATGTAGAGGTAATCGATGTTCAATAAAACATCATCGGCAAATGGAAAAATAACATAGCTGTTTTTGTCCAGCTCAGAAATCATTTCATCCAATGCTACACGTACTTCTTGTGTGTAGAATTGTTTGTCGTCGAGGAAGGAATACGTATAACAATATCCGTACATGCCCAGCACACGCGCTGTAAAAGAAGGATGTTCTTTCCAGCGTTTGAAAAATTCAATATGCTTTGGAGCGTTATCTCCGGTAATGGTATTCTTGTCTTTGAAATTGAGATTCTCTCTGATGTAAAGCAGAATCTCATTAACGGCCGCTTCGTTGGAAAGTGCACTGTTGAGCATTTGTTGCTGACGAATTGCTTCTTTCCTTTTTTCACGGATATGTGAGAAATTGATAAGAAATTTCAAGACCCAGGTTTGGGTGGAATAATCTTCAATTTTAATCGCAATATCAAGCAGATTCTCCGATACCATCATCGCTTCATCGTGCTTGCCGGTATTGAAGAGTTTTTCAATGACCGAAAGGTTGTGCGTGAGGTAAAAAGGATACCTGCGAGCCAGAAATACGGTAAGTCTGAAGGTGTAATGCGCCAATTGAAAAAATTTCCTTTTGGCTTTATCGTCTGCTGTTCCGTAAACATCAATGCACAATTGTTCCGACTCGGCTTTCAGCGGACCATACTTCTCCAGTGCATCAACAAGACGCAGAGGAAGCGTGTTCCCTGTTGCCGCTAAATGAGCCTTGAATTCGGCGCACTTGTCGGGTTCAATGAGACTGATAAGTTTCTGTATGGTAAGCATGCATACTATCCTTGAGGGCAAGTTAATCTGAATTTTTCATTTTTCTAAGTGCAACCATAAAGACATTCTACCGTCTGTATAATTTTTAAGTGGACGCTATTTCGGGCGATTTGGTATTTTTGCATGAAAGCATCCCCAATGAAAGCATTGATTTTTCTTGTTCCCGCTATTGTTTTATTGTTTTCGTGCGGTAAAGGTGCCGATGCCGAAGCAGCACAATCAGAAGAAAGAAGTCCCGTGGTAGGGAATTGGCTCTTGGCCGTTGCCGGTGATTCTACGGTTGTTGACAATCCATTCAAAATTGCTTTTACTTTTCGACCCAACGGTACCGTTTATTCAAGACAAGGCACTGTGTTCGCAACAGGAACTTATGTGATTAGTGATGACAATTCCCTCATCACCATTATGGAAGCAGGTAAAGTAGTAGCAGATATGAAGGTGCTTACCTTAACTGAATTCGAAATGATCATTCAGGATGGAGATGATTTGTTGACCTTCGTGCCCATTCCCTGGACCATCATGTTCTAGTATCAATTGAAACGAGGAACCGCGTAAGCTTTTACATCCGCTTCCGAAATGGTTTTACCGCCCAAAATTTGCAAGCGCTCCACCACGTTTCTCAATTCGCGGATATTTCCGGTCCAATTCAATTCCTGCATGGCCTTTAATGCCGCTTTATCGAAAGGTTTAACCGTCATTCCTTGCTCTTCCCCGATCAGTTTGGAGAAATGTTCAACCAACACTGGAATATCGTCTTTTCGTTCGTTTAAGGAAGGAACATGAATAAGAATAACACTCAAGCGATGGTATAAATCTTCACGGAAATTGTTGTTTTCAATTTCCTTGCGAAGGTCTTTGTTCGTAGCAGCAAGAATGCGCACGTTTACTTTAATATCCTTTTCACCGCCAACACGTGTGATTTTATTTTCCTGCAAAGCACGCAATACTTTGGCCTGAGCCGCCATACTCATGTCGCCAATTTCATCGAGGAACAAAGTCCCGCCTTCTGCACTTTCAAATTTTCCGATACGTTGTTTTACCGCGGAAGTAAACGCACCTTTTTCATGACCGAAGAGTTCACTTTCAATAAGCTCTCCCGGAATGGCCGCGCAATTCACTTCAATGAATGGACCTTTATTTCGGTTTGATTTTTCGTGCAACTGTCGCGCAACAAGTTCTTTTCCCGATCCGTTTCCACCGGTAATTAAAACACGCGCATCTGTAGGAGCAACACGTTCAATCATTTCCTTGATTTGTTCAATCGCTTTGGATTCTCCAATGATTTCGCTCGATTTTCCTTTGCTGATTTTTTGTTTGAGTACTTTGGTTTCCTGCACCAATTCCACACGATCCATGGCATTGCGAATGGTGACTAAAATCCGGTTGAGGTCGAGCGGTTTTTGAATAAAATCGAAAGCTCCTTTTTTGATGGCCTCAACAGCGGTTTCAATATTGCCGTGACCGGAAATCATTACCATGGGCGAATCGATGCCTTCTTTCTGCACGTTTTCCAAAAGTTCAATGCCATCCATTTTAGGCATTTTGATGTCGCACAAAATCACATCAAATTCTCCCGAACGTGCTTTTTCCAGACCGCTTGGTCCATCTTCCGCTTCATCTACCTCGAATTTTTCGTATTCAAGAATTTCGCGAAGTGCTCTGCGAATTGGTTTTTCATCGTCGATAACAAGGATTCTTGGCATAGTACTGGAATTGGATACCCTCAAATATAGTACTTGAATGCCAATTGTAGGAAAAGGAATGGTGATTCGTAGTTTTCTCTCTAATATATCCACATCCCTTGGTTTTCCTTATTCGTCCAGCCAGTGGAAGAAAGGAAAGAGTATACCCAGCTGGAAATATCCGTGTTTGAATTCCTGCGATTCTCCATTGTCGAAGGACTTAAATGGATAGTCTTTATAGCTCAGGTTATTGGAATAATAACCTATGGTCATTCCTCCTGTTCGGTTTTTATCGAAATGAATATTCCATGCAATACCGACGGTGTTACCGGTTGCTTTTAGTTTTAATTCATTATTGTCAATCTTATTGAAGAGTAAGGTAAAACGTAATTGACCTTTTATAAATGGTGTAATCAACATGCCTCCAATTCCTCGATTTACGCCACCGTATTGTGATATTTTATAATCGGTGGTAGGATGATGAGAAACAAAGGTGTTGTTGTATCCGTAGTGACCACCAAGGAATGCACCGAGTTTCCCGCGGATTAGTCCCCCAAAATAGACGCCAACATCAAAGCGGGCGGATTGAAAATTGAGTTCATTTTTTTGCTCATCGAAATCATTGCTTTGTGCGTCGAAATAATTGTAATTCTCAAGCTCACCTTCCCCTTTACCTGTAACAGCCATATCCATTTCCCAATACAAGAATTTTTCCATTCGTTCCATGTTGAAGTAAAAGGAAGTGTTCTTTCCCGAGAAATCAGCCCCAAGGGTGTCCAGGCGCCCTAATTGATAATTGAAAGCGGGATAATATACCGATCGCTCTGACTGATACTTATTCCAGCGAAATCCGACGATGATATAACCATGTTTGGTAAATGGTTCGTCGTTTCCTGCCATGCCAATAATGGGCAAAAGAGAAAGAATTGGAATAAGAAAGCAATTGCGGTTCATGGAAAGGATTTGTGCGAACCTACAAAAAGAATGTTCCCCGGAAACTAGGGTGTTTACCGTATTTGGGGAAGGATTAAAGGGTGAAAAACTTAGAATGCATCAATGGAATTCTCGTCCTCCAACAACACACCTTCTTTTAAAGCATAGGCCGAATAAATCACTTCATTAAAAGCAGCTTTTTTTAATATAAATCGAATCAAGATACTTGCCATAACAATCAAATCCCTTCGTATCTCATGCAAGCCTTTCATCCGTTTTCGCTCTTCATGATTACTGATTATGATTTCTTCCAGCAACAATTTCATTTCCTGAAGATGGAGGTGTTGACTTGGAGTTTTCGGATCGATGCCCTTGCCTGAGATCTTCCATTCAATCATTTCAGCATAGCTTTCAAAGCTTCCTGCGGATCCAATGAGCGATTCTATTTTTTCACGGTTCAATTCGAGGATCAATTCGTTCAATTCCTTTTCGAGCAAAGTTTCCGTTTGGTGAATTTCTGCTAAAGTAATCGGATCATTTTGTTGAAAGGTTTCGTACAGACGGGTAACCCCTAATTGATAACTCTTTTTCCAGTAGATGTTATTCCGGTCAGCAATAATGAATTCGGTACTTCCTCCACCTATATCCATGATCAGCATTTTACGATCCATCTTCACTGCTTTTCGCACCCCGTTGCAGATGAGTTCCGCTTCTCGGTCGCCACTGATGATGTGAACAGTAATTCCTGTTTGTTTTTTCACCTCCTC
>JBIKKU010000047.1:0-12914 GCA_044360245.1 Flavobacteriales bacterium
ACACGTGTAATTTCGCATGGAGCACTGCTTGAAAAAGGAGGAGTCAATTTTTCTTCTGTATATGGTCCGCTGCCGGATGCCCTCAAAAAAGAATTTGGCGGTCAGGATCTTGATTTTTTTGCCACCGGTGTCAGCATCGTTTTACACCCCGAAAATCCCTGGGTTCCTATCATTCACATGAACATTCGTTATTTCGAAATGAGCAATGGTGTTTCATGGTTTGGAGGAGGAATCGATCTTACTCCACACTATGTCAGAGAAGATCAGGCCAAGGCTTTTCATGTCCAAATGAAATCCGTTTGCGATCGTTTCCACTCGGAGTATTACGCACAATTTTCCAAATGGGCAGATGATTATTTTTTCATTCGTCACCGCAACGAAACCCGAGGAATAGGCGGAATCTTTTTCGACCATCTCAAACCCGAAAACGAAGCACACAAGCAACAATTGTTCGATTTTGTTTGTGCTGTTGGAAGAACCTTTGTGCCTGCCTATGCTGAACAAGTAGCATGGAACAGGGATCTTGCATATGGCGAAAAAGAACAGCAATGGCAAAGACTGCGCAGGGGACGATATGTCGAGTTTAACTTGGTGTGGGACCGCGGTACAAAATTCGGATTGGAAACCAATGGTCGTACCGAAAGCATTTTGATGAGTCTACCTGAAAATGCCTCCTGGTTCTACAATTATCAACCCGAGGTCGGTTCACCCGAACACCAAACCTTGCAAATGCTTCAAAAAGGCCGCACCTGGCTCTGATTTCCAAAATTTCATTACCTTTTGCACACCAATTGTGTGTGTATGAAACAACTTTTACTTGCGCTTGCAGGAAGCATCATCCTGAGTCCGGTTTTTGCTCAATCCGAATATTCATCCTTTACCGCAACCGGTAGAGGAGGAGCAACCACTTTTGTTACCGATTATCAGGCTGTGGGAATCAATCCTGCTGGTGTGGCGATGCCGAACATCTACGGGAAAAAATTCGCGATGGGTTATTCGGAATTTACCTTCTCCATGCATTCTTCTGCGCTTACCAAAGATGAATTGCGCACCAATATGCGTGCATTGATTTTAGGAGATACCACCGATCCATTTACCCAGGAAGAAAAAATTAATGCTGCAAAAAGTTTCACCGACGAAGGTTTTGCCATCAACGGAGATTTGGGTTCATTCGGATTTTCCTACAACAGCGAAAAATTTGGTGGAATTGCATTCCGCATCAACGATCGTTTTCAATGGTATTCCAAACTCGGACAAACCGCCAGTGAAATTTTATTCCTTGGTTTTAATGCGCCTTATTTTGAGAGTGTAGCCTACCTCAACGGATTGGGTGATACCGTCATCGTGCCGAACAATCCGAACATGGATCCGGATAGTTTGCAAAATGTATTGTACGGATTTGCCAACGTACCCAATTTGATTTCCGATATTCTTGATGGATCGGTGATGTCGATGAGTTGGATGCGCGAATACAACCTTTCTTACGGAAGAAAAATCATCGGAAAAGACAGCACCTTCGCCATTTTTGGAGGTATTGGTATCAAATATTTCCAGGGAATGGCCTACCTCGATGTACGCTCAGAAGGTGGAACACTCGATGCGTTTTCATCCATTTCTCCGGTGTTCGATATCGATTATGGAACAGCAGCTCAAACCAATCCTTCTACCATCACCCAAAGCGGGAATTTTCCGAAGCCGGTGGGACATGGTTTTGGATTTGACTTTGGTGTAAATGTGCTTATCGGAGGTAAATTGAAAATTGGTGCAGCACTGACCAATATCGGTTCAATGACATGGGACGGAAATGTATATACCATGCGCGACACTTTAATTTTCGATACCGATAATCCGGGATTGGAGAACTATAACATTCTCGGCAACGTGAAAGACATTGCAGGTGAAGATGGTTTGTTTGTTTGGAACGGAGAAGAATCCAGAAAAGTAAATCTGCCTACCACTTTCCGCTTCGGTGCAAGTTTACGTATCGGGAAAATTGCAGAGATTGGTTTTGATGCCATTGTCCCCGTTAACGATGAAGCAGCGAATTTTCAGAAAACCGTTTTCGGATTTGGTGGTGATATTTCGCCCATCAAATGGGTGCGTTTTTCTGCCGGATTCCTTACCGGAGGAAATTATGATTTCCAGGTTCCTGTCGGAATTACCTTTATTGGTCGCGACGGCAAATGGGAAGGTGGCGTAGCATCTCGTGATGCGGTGACATTCTTCACACAAAACGGACCAACCCTTTCTTTGAGCATGGGCTTCCTCCGCTTTAGATTCTAAGGAAAAAGCAAGGTTGCAAAAACGAATGGCCTGAATTTTGTACCATTTTCAAAAAAAAATCAAATGAAAAAAAACATACTGCTATTGTTCCTGCTCGCAGCAAACATCAGTGCTTTCGCTGCATTTACGCTTGATGCCGGAGATTTCTCTGCAAAATTCAAAACCGTATTTGAATTGGCGCGTAAGCGTTTTGCGACGGAAAAAAGCGGAGAAAAGAAAACCATTTCCGAAGGAGTGTTTGTGGCTGCCTACGATGCCAAAACCAGTTTCAATGGAGCAGACCTGACCCGAATTGTGGTTGATGCAGATGGAATATTGGGTCACCATAGCAGGTTTAATCTTGGTGCTTCAAAAGAGGAAGCCAAAAAAGTGTATTTGGAAATGCTGAAATTGGTGAAAGCAAACCTTCCCGTAAAATTCATTGCACGTGATACCTATGAGTCGGAATACATGGATGGCATTGCCACGGTATTTGAATACGATTCTGAAGTATTTGCGCAACAAGCCAAACAACCGGCCGGAAAGTTGGGTGTGCGCATTGAAAACGGTAATTGCTATATTCATTTGCTGATCAACGAACCGATTTTCAAATAAGAAATAGTCCATTTTTAGAAATCCCTGCATTGCGGGGATTTTTTTTGCTTTGTAAAAACCGAAGAATGATAAGGCTTTCAGGGGGCTTGGTCTAAATTCCCTTTTATTTATGCACAGGAACCTTCATTTGTCTGTTTTTGTGCTAATTTTGAACCCCGTAGTTACCATTCATTATGTCGAATTCAACAAAGTACATTTTTGTAACCGGGGGCGTGACATCTTCTTTAGGAAAAGGAATCATTTCCGCGTCATTAGCCAAACTTCTTCAAGCCAGAGGTTACTCCGTTACCATTCAAAAACTCGATCCCTACATCAACGTAGATCCGGGAACACTCAATCCTTACGAACATGGTGAATGTTTTGTAACCGAAGATGGTGCCGAAACCGATTTGGATTTGGGACATTACGAGCGTTTTTTAAACGTGCCTACATCCCAGGCAAACAATGTAACTACCGGACGCATTTACCTCAATGTCATTGAAAAGGAACGCAAAGGAGAGTACCTCGGGAAAACAGTGCAAATTATTCCGCACATCACCGATGAAATCAAAAACCGCGTTAAAATATTAGGCAACAAAGGCACTTACGATTTTGTCATCACCGAAATTGGTGGTACCGTAGGAGATATTGAATCGCTTCCTTTCGTGGAAGCCGTTCGCCAATTGAAATGGGAATTGGGAAACAACTGTTTGGTAATTCACCTTACGCTTATTCCTTACCTCTCTGCTTCGGGTGAATTGAAAACCAAACCAACACAGCACTCGGTGAAACAATTGTTGGAATTGGGCATTCAGCCGGATATTCTGGTGTGTCGCACCGAACATCATTTGGGGAAAGAGATCAAAGAAAAAATTGCCAAGTTCTGTAACGTATCCAAAAATGCGGTAGTAGAATCCATCGACGCTTCTACCATTTACGAAGTTCCTTTGTTAATGAAGGACGAAGAATTGGATATCGTTGTACTTGAAAAACTCAATATGCCACAGCGCCAGGAGCCTGATTTGGTGAAGTGGAATGAGTTTTTGTATCGTTTGAAAAATCCAACCCGTAAAGTGAAAATCGGATTGGTTGGAAAATATATTGAGTTAAAAGATTCTTACAAATCCATTGTAGAAGGCTTTATCCACGCGGGAACCGTAAACGATTGTCAGGTGCAGGTGGTTTGGTTGCATTCCGAACAGATCACCGACGAAAACGTGGCTGAAAAGTTGGAAGGACTTCGTGGAATTCTTGTTGCTCCCGGATTTGGTTCAAGAGGAATTGAAGGAAAAATTACAGCCATCAATTATGCACGCGAAAACCAAATTCCATTCTTTGGGATTTGTTTGGGCATGCAATGTGCCGTCATTGAATTTGCACGCAATGTGCTTGGATTCAAAGATGCGCACACCATGGAGATTGAACCCAATACACATCATCCTGTCATCGCTTTGATGGAGTCGCAAAAAGAAGTGACTTCCAAAGGAGGAACCATGCGTTTGGGAGCTTATCCATGCCGAATTCTCAAAGGTTCCAAAGCAGAAATCATTTACGGTAAAACAGAAATTACCGAAAGACACCGTCACCGTTATGAGTTCAATAACGTGTACATGGAACAATTTGAAGCTGCAGGTATGATTCCGGTGGGTGTGAATCCCGATAACCATTTGGTGGAAATTGTTGAATTGAAAGATCATCCGTTTTTTATCGGCGTTCAATTCCATCCCGAATACAAAAGTACAGTCGACAATCCGCATCCCATGTTTGTAGGATTTGTTAAAGCTTGTGTCGATCAAAAAGTAGCGGTAGCACAATGACCAATAACACACATCTTGAAATAGCAGCACTGCAAAAAGAAATCGGTTCCTACATCGGAGGATTGGAGCCCGATTCGCTAGTGTTCGAATTCAGCGGCGATTCTCCAAAAATCAAACTCGATTTGATTACCGTGAATCCACGACACCGACAGTCGTTTTTATTTCACACCGTTGAAGGTTTGGATAAAGTGGATGCATTGAAAAAAATGCTCGACTATGTCAAGAACTACAAAGAAAGGGAGAGCAGTTACACCATTCAATGGTCATTGCGTGGTGAAACCGAATTGCATACATCCTATTTCAGAGCGAGAAATATTTTTGAAGCACTTGATAAACTGGCTTACGGAAGAGACATGCATTCCATCATTGTTTACAGCGCAGTTTTGAATCCCATTTCCTGATGGAAAAACGATCGCATATATCCCGTATTGAAGTCCGCTTCGTTGATATCGACGTGATGGGACATGTAAACAATGCCGTTTACCTGAATTATTTTGAGCAAGCCCGCATGCATTTTTTCGCCCACTACTTCGGAAAACAATGGGATTGGGTCAATAATGGAATTCTCCTTGCTCGAAACGAAATCGATTACAAAGAGCCTACATTGCTCAATGACGATGTGCATATTGAAACATGGATTGCCAAAGTCGGAACAAAAAGCCTTGAATTGGAATACGAAGTGTATGTTCCCGAAGGAGAGTCTCGTCGCGTAAAGGCAAAAGGGAAAAGTGTTTTGGTCTGTTTCGACTATAACCTCAAGCAAACCATCGAAGTACCTGCCAAATGGAAGGCGCTTATTGAAGCATAAAGGCTTTTCGTACATTTGATCTTTAGGGTCAATGCTATGAAAATCTGCACTTTATTTTCCGTTTTTATTTTTCTTTCGTTTTGGGGTTTTGCGCAACAACAAGGTTTGGAGACTGTATTGCAAAAAGGACATTCCAAACTTTTGAGCAGCTATTGTTTTAGTCCCGACGGACAATATGTCGTTACCGGAGCGCAAGACAATACACTCATCATTTGGGATTTCAAAAGCGGAAAAATCATCCGTCAAATTGCCCGCCACACAGAAGCCATTCGCACCGTTGTATTTAGTCCCGACGGAAAATTCATCCTCTCTGCTTCAGCCGATAATACCGCAAGAATTTTTGAAGTCATTAGCGGGAAACAAACTGCAGTAATAAAACTTCCTAAAAATGAATTGCACCAAGCTTATTTCAACAGTAATGGAAAGTATGTGTATTTGTTGGATGGAAGAGACGGTTGTTGGTTGTACACCACCTCCGGAAAAAAAGTATTCAGAGTCGATAAAAATTATTCCGCCTTTTACCAGCAGCATTTAATTGATCCAAGCGGGACAAAAATTTTGAGTGCTCCCGATTACAAAGGAGTTGTTGTGCTTGGGATTGAAAAACAGGACACCTTGCTGAAACTCCCGTTTGATAAGCCCAACGAAATGGCCTTTAGTGCAGATGGAAAACGGATTGCCATTAGTTCCGCAAAATTATTTTCGAAAGTTTTTGATGCCACCAACGGAAAATTATTGTTCGAATTGATTCCTCCGGGCGATAAACAATGCGATGGATGCAACATGCATCAAGTCTTTAGCAATGACGGAAAATGGTTGCTCACTAAGTCCAATTATACCAACGCAGTGCTATGGAACATGAATACCGGGAAACCGGAATTGCAATTTTGTCCCGATGAAGAACGTCCTTCCTATATGCGTTTTAGCGCCAACGATCAATGGGTGTTGATTGCTTTTGATGAGAATTGGCAGGTGTTCGAAACCAAATCAGGAAAACGAAAACTTCACATTAAAAGCGATCGCTTGGATTATATGGAGGGAAGTTTTTCTCCCGACAATAAATTTTTACTTGTCCCCGGTTCACGCAATGAAATTGAAGTTTGGGAACTGCAATCCGGAAAAAAAGTGCGTTCGCTTGAAGGATACCTCAATAAAAAACGCGACGACGGAATGGCCTTTGATGAAACCTATTGGCGCGACCGTTCCATTTTGCGTGCAATTTCTTCGCGACGCGGAATGGCATTGCATCCTGACGGAAAAAAAATGGTCATCGGTAATGTGGATTCCTCTGCACTTGTGGTGGATTTATTTACGGGGAAAGTCATTAAAACCTTGCATGGCCATCATCAATCTGTCTACTTATTTGCCTTTAGCGCCGATGGAAAAACACTTGCAACAGGAGGAGCAGATTCGCTTGTGGAATACGGAAAACTGGACTTTGATCCGCGTGCTAAAAGGACATCAACAAATCTTATTTGATATTCAGTTTTCTCCCGAAGGTGATCAGTTGATCAGTGGTGCCTGGGATGGTCAATGTCTGATTTGGAACCTCCAAGATGAAGAAGTTGTCGGAATGGACCTTGGCAATAAATCTCCTTACACCGTAAGATTTTCGCCAAACGGATTGTATTTCTTTTTGTCCGATTTGAATAAAGAAACCCAAATGTTGGAGCGCGATTCACGACAACAATTTCGCACACTAACCGGACATACCGATGTGGTTTCTTCTATGAGTTTTTCGCGCGATGGTCAAACCATTGTCACCGGTTCATGGGATGGTATGGTGAAAGTATGGGACATGAAAACCGGAATGCTTTTGCAAAAAATGACGGCGCATAGCGGACAAGTAAACGCGGTTACCATCGATCACAAAAAGAACACCATCATTTCAGGTGCAGCAGATAATCTCATTTTGGTTTGGGATCCCGTTAACAATAAAATGGTGATGGAACTTAAAGGCCATGCTGCTCCCATTACTTCTTTAATCGCGTCTTACGATGGAACTCGTTTGTATTCCTTGAGTGAAGACGGCATGTTTAAGGTTTGGGATTTGCTCAGTGGAAAAGAAATTTATTCGCGCACGCAAATCAGCAGAGAAGAATGGTTGGTTACCACACCTTCGGGAATGTTCGATGGTTCCTCAAAAGCGCAAGGATTGGTGAATTATGTCAATGGAATGGAAGTCGCTCCGGTGGGATCTTTATTCTCAAAATATTTTTCGCCTGACCTTATTCAACGCATTTCCAAAGGTGAGTTTTCGGGTGCGGTGAATTCGCAAATGCAAAAGGATATTGCCGGTTCTCCTGTAATTGATTTTCTTGTAGAGGACGGTGCTCAACGATCTTTACTTTCCACGACCGATTCAGTATTGCGTTGGAACAAAAAACAATTTCCTGTTTCGGTGCAGATCAATTCGCAAGGTTTAAGCCTGCAGGAAATCCGTATTTACAACAATGGTAAATTGGTATTGAATGAACCGTTCAAAAATGAAGTCGTTTTCCGGGGAGGAGATAAAGATGTGCGTCATTATGCCATCGATTTGCATGCCGGAACCAATGTGATTTCAGCGGTAGTGGTGAATGAAAACAGCACCGAATCTTCGCCTGCCGAGGTTGCAGTACAATACGATGAGCAAGGAGCTAAAACGGATTTGATCATGATTACCATTGGCATCAACAGCTACAAAAATCCGCAATACAAATTGAACTATGCCGTGAATGATGCCAAAGCATTTTCTCAGGTCATCCGAAAGGGAGCGGATTCATTATTTGCTTCGGTACAGGAATTTAATTTGTTCGACGATCAGGCCACACGTGGTGGTGTATTGGCAGTGGTTGAGCAAGTAAAAGCAAAAGCCGGACCGGAAGATGTGTTGTTGTTTTATTACGCCGGACATGGTGTGATGAGTGCAGAAAAAGATCCATCGAAAAACGAATTTTTTCTGGTGACACATGAGCTCACTAACCTTTATGCAGAGCCTCAAGTGCTCAGAGAAAAAGCAATTGCTGCTGCAGAGCTGATGAAATTTTCGATGCAGATTCCGGCATTGAAACAATTGTTTATTCTTGATGCGTGTCATTCGGGAGGTGCTTTAAATGCACTGGCCACCCGCGGTGATGGTCGCGAAAAAGCCATTGCGCAACTGGCACGAAGCACGGGAACATTTTTCCTCACAGCTGCTCAGGATGCACAATTCGCCAATGAGGTCGGGAATTTAAAGCATGGATTGTTTACCTACGCCCTATTGGAAATTCTCGAAGGGAAAGTGCAAACAGATGGCGACAATAAAATTACCGTAAACGAAATGAAAGCTTATGTGGAAGAGCGTGTTCCTGAATTGTCACAGCAATTTCGAGGTACTCCGCAATATCCAACCGGGTATAGTTTCGGACAGGATTTTCCGATTTTGATCTTAAAGTGAAAGTACCGGGATTTTTTTGGAAACAGAATCAAGTGTGGTTTCCTTGATCGTTCCGTCGGGTAGAATTTCCGTGAGACGCACAATGGAATCGTATTGCTCATAAGAAGGCTCTCCTTCTTTTTCCATCAGTTCAGTTTCAACGGAAATGGATCTGTATTTTTTATCCGTCAAAAATTCACCTTTTAAATCAACGCTAAATCCTCCGTCCGCACAACGAATGGCAAGTGGGAATGCATTGATAAGCTTACCGGTTTTGTCGTAGATACGGTAAGATAAAATATAACAATAGCGATCAAAGGATTCCAAAAGCGTGAAAGAAGTCAGATTCGAATCCAGGAATTCTTTGGAGTATAAATAATCCACATCAAGCTCGGAAGCAGAGTAGGGACTGCGGTCCTGAAAAACAGCCAAGTGATCTTTTTCCAACAAAGGAGCAAAAAGAGATTGTCGATTTTCGATGATGCTATCGTTAATGGAAAATCTTTTTTGGTTTTCCAGTTTAAAATCTTGCAGGTGCTTTTCGATAAAGTCCGGAGTAAGCAGCGTGTCAACTGTTTTTGGAGCAATGTGAACTTCCGGCACAGGTGTAGTGCTTTGTTTTTTTTCTGAACATGAAACACAAAAAATCAGGACGAGGGATAAAAAGGAAATGGAATGGAGTTTCATTTTAGAAAATGTTGGATTAAAGTACGGCATTGTTTCACTTCTTGAACATCGTGCACCCTCAGGATTTTAGCTCCTTTCAGCAAGGCAGGAAAATGCATGAAGGTGGTGGCATTCAGTGCTTCTTCGGGTGAAGTATTTAACGTTCGGTGCAAAAAGGATTTTCTGGAAATCCCTATCAGTAAAGGACAATCAAGCGTATGGAAAGATTCCAGCCGGCGTAACAATTCAAAATTTTGAGCGGCTGTTTTGGCAAATCCAATTCCCGGATCAACAATGATGTCTGCAATACCTTTAGCGTGCAAGGAATGGATTTGTTGGCTGAACCAAAAAACAATATCCTTAACAGGGTCTGCATATTCCGTGAGATTTTGCATGGTTTCCGGTGTGCCACGCATGTGCATGAGCACGTAGGGTACATCCCATTTGGCAACCACTGCATGCATGTTGTTGTCCAATTGTCCTCCGCTGACATCATTGATCATGTCGGCACCTTCCTGCAATCCAATTTCAGCCACATCCGCACGATAGGTATCAAGGGAAAGGATACTGTCGGGAAAGGCTTTTCTCAGGATGCGAACTGCATCTTGAATGCGCTGCTGTTCGGTGATTTGATCCACGGCTTGTGCACCGGGGCGGGTAGAACTGGCGCCTAAATCCAGAATATCGGCACCTTCCGACAGCATTTTTTCTGCTTTTTCAAGAAGTTGTGCTTCCGATTGAACGCGACTTCCCGAAAAAAAACTGTCGCCCGTAAGGTTTAGTATCCCCATTATGAGGGGCTGGTCTAAAACCAAGGCTTTGCCCTTGATTTTAATGGTTCTTAAAGCGGGAAAAACTGTATCTTTCGGCACTGTGGCGGAATTTTCGCCAAGATAAAATTTTTGTCCGACACCCTATGAGCAACACCTCTTCACAATACGATGCCGCCATTGCAAAATGCCGCGACATTTTTGTCAAGAAAACACACGATTACGGAAGTGCATGGCGTATTCTGCGTACCTCTTCGCTTACCGATCAAATATTCATCAAAGCCCAGCGTATTCGCACACTTGAAGAAGTAGGCGAATCCAAAGTGGGTGAAGGAATTGAACCTGAATTCATTGGTATCATCAATTATTCCATCATGGCTTTGGTCCAGTTGGAATTGGGAACCGATACCGAAACCGATATGCCTGCCGATCGTGCGCTTACCTTATTCAACGCCAAAGCAGAACAAGCGAAAGCCTTGATGGAAAAGAAAAACCACGATTACGGCGAAGCATGGCGCAGTATGCGGGTTTCATCCTTTACGGACCTCATTTTGATGAAACTCCTTCGCATCAAGCAAATAGAGGATAACAAAGGCAAAACACTCATTTCCGAAGGCATCGATGCCAACTATTTCGATATGGTGAATTATGCTATTTTTGCTTTAATCAAGCTAAGCGAAGGCGAACGTTAAATCCCTGTTAAACTCTGAGATACAGAAACATTCAACCATTTATTTTGAAGAAAAAATCAGAGGCATGAAACGTTTTCAAACCATATCCGGAATTACAGGCCTGGTGCTCTTGCTCACCGGACTTTTCTTTATCTACCTGGGCTATACTTCCAAGACGGTAGTGGATGAATTCAACATCTATTGGATGTTTACTTATTCCTCCCTTGCATTGGGATTGCTCATTGTCGTGCACGATTCAGGAATCCGCTGGGCGACGCTCCTTTCGCGGATTGTGGTAGGTTCGCTTTTTGTGGTTTCCGGATTGATCAAAGCCAACGACCCCAAAGGATTTGGTTACAAGCTCGAAGAATATTTCATGGACAACAGCCTGGGTGGTTTTTGGACCATTTTCCATGACTATGCATTGCCTTTAGCCATTTTCATTTCCACCATCGAGGTGCTGCTCGGATTGGCAGTGTTGGTTGGAGGGAAATCGCGATTGGTGAATGTTACCCTTTTGGGCATGACGCTTTTCTTTGCATGGTTGACCTGGTTTACGGCCACATGCGGACAAGAACGAGATGTGTTCGCCCTTGAAAAACAAGCCAAATACGACGAAGCAAAAAAAGCTTGCGGCGAATGGTACGATTACAAAGACACTCCTATCGACAGCACCCTTTTGCCCGAAGAAGTGAAAGGAATTACCGATTGCAACAAACGCTTTGAAGAAGTTGATCATCTGGAATACAAACGCGTGTGTGTCGACGATTGCGGTTGCTTTGGAGATGCCATGAAAGGTTCTGTTGGAAGATCACTTACGCCTTGGGAATCTTTTTACAAAGACATCACCTTATTGTTTTTTGTATTGGTATTGCTCGTGAGCAGCAAGTCGATTAAACTCAATGAATCGCGCGATGATATTCAGATCATTCCTGCATCATTGCTTGCGATTGCATTGTTTTCCGGTGGATTGTTTTCCTGGTGGTTCCCGCTCTATTTTACACTTGGAGCAATGGCCGTGTACTTTTTAATGAAACGTTTGTCCTTTAAAGGCTTAGGAAAAGAATGGAATATCGCCATTGCTTTGTTCTTGGTTTCACTTGCTTTCACACTGTATTGTAATCACTATTTACCGGTTAAAGATTTCCGTCCGTATGCCATTGGAAACAATCTGATAGAGCAACGCACAGGTGTTCCACCAACCATTCAGTTTGGTTATATCCTGAAGAAAAAATCCGACGGAGCTGTGGATACCCTCGCTGCATTTCCTGAAAATTGGGAAGCAAATTATGAATACGTTGGTGTAACCGAAACTGTGCTCGATCCGGGCAAACCGGCACCAGCGGGCGATTTCAACATCACCGATGCAGCGTCTCGTATGGAGATTACCGATTCGGTTTTGCAAATGAACCATGTCTTCCTGGCTACCAGTTCGAATTTGAAAAAAGCTTCGGAAAAACATTTGCAAGCTTTGTGGACATTCGCACAAGAAGCTGAGAAAAACGGTATTCATTTTTACTTCCTCACCAGCAGTCTTCCTGAAGATATTGCGGCGCTCGAAGCAAAAGGAATGAAATTCAACTTCTGTTTGTCCGACGAAAAAGTGCTCAAAACCGTTGTGCGCTCTAATCCCGGATTGGTAGAAGTCAAAAAAGCAATTGTCATAAACAACTGGTCATGTCAAAACTTGCCCGAATTCGGTGACATCGCCAAATAACATTTAATAGCGTGCTGAGGTATATTTTACGAAAGTTGTTGTATGGGTTTCTGGTCCTTTTCGGGGTGATCACGGTAATCTTTTTCCTTTTCCATACCAAACCCGGAGATCCGGTGCGTATGCTTGGAGGAAACAATTCCAACAAGGAAATTTTGGATGCGATTCGTAAAGACCTTGGATTGGATTTGCCCTTATACAAACAATATCTT
>JBIKKU010000048.1:0-12870 GCA_044360245.1 Flavobacteriales bacterium
AGTCGATTTCTTTTTGTTTGATCTCGACATTGAAACGCGCTTGCATTTCTTCAATAAGCCGATCACTTTTTTCGCTGTTAGTGGAATCACGATAAGCAACATGGGTGCGCATCATGGTATAAGCTTCTTTGTAATTGCCCATTTCCGCATACAAGGCAGCCAATCGTGCAGTGGTGTTTTCGGAGAAAAACTTTAATCCCAAGCGCGTACTCAATTCAAATGATTCGGTATACAAAGCAGCGGCTTTATCGTATTGTTTTAGGCGATGATGCACCTGCGCCATTCCACCTAATGCCAAACAAACACCGGCTTGATTGTCAACAGAACGGTACATATCAGCAGAACGGGCAAAACAAGCTTTTGCAGAATCCATGTCTTTGAGCTGTATCAAGGCATGTCCCATATTGTTTAATCCCACCGCAGTTCCATCGGTGTTTCCTGCTTTTTTATTTTCCAAATACGACTGATGGAAAAAATACAAGGCAGAGTCCGGTTTTTGGTCGTAATAATACATGATCGCCAGATTGCCCGTCAGGTCAATGATGGACGCATCGTTCGATGGTGTTTTTTTGCGCAGGTCGAAGAAAATTTGTCGCGCACGGTTGAGGTCGCCTTTTTCGAAATAGAGGATTCCGATGTTGTTTTCGGCACGCAGTTGACCTGTTAAATCATTCAGATCGGAAAAACGTTTTTTGGCAGAGAGGAAATACGTGTTGGCGGTTTCGTGTTCGGAGATTTTCAGGTAAAGCTGACCCATCAACATTTCCAACTCGGCCAGATCCCTTTGGCGGTTGAGCTTTTTAAAAATTTCGAATGCCCGATTGTATTGCTCATTGGCTTTACCGTAGCGGGAAATTTCATAAAAGGTTTTTCCGTATTGCTGCAGCGATTGAGCAAGCAGCGTATCGTTTTTTTCCTTTTCTGAGGCAAGTACGGCACGTTCAAAAACGTGATTGGCGCTATCCGGTTTAGAGAGGATCAATGCCATCCCCTGCCGGTAATATCCAGCAGCATTTTGGGCCTTCGCCAATAAAGGCAAAGCGAAAAAACACAAAACGAAAATGACTGGTCTCATTGGCAGTCCAAATCTAGGATTTTCAAGGGAATACACCTAAAAAGAATAAAGAAAGGCAGGGTTTTTAGGTTAAGGTTGTGTGACTTTTATCATTGTAGGTCAATTACGCGAAATGGACCTTTAACAAAAATCAGCGCACATGAAAAAGTATCTCCTTTTTTTGAGCCTTAGCACATTGGTTTTTGCTTGTGGCGGCGGCGACACCGAAAAGAAAAAACTTAAGTTCAACGAAACCGGTAAAGAAACATCCGACGATCCTCTGCTAGCGAAGGCTAAGGGTGTTTTTCAAGCAATTCCTGATCAGGCAGAAAACCCGGAAAACCCGATAAGCCCTGAAAAAGTTGCTTTAGGGAAAATGTTGTATTACGATACCCGCTTGTCTTTAACCGGAAATAATTCCTGCAATTCCTGTCATGATTTATCCAAATATGGTGTGGATGGGGAAGTGACTTCGGTTGGTGATAATGGCGGAAGGGGGACACGGAACTCTCCAACTGTTTTAAACGCGGCCCTACATGGTATGCAGTTTTGGGATGGCGGGGCAAAAGATGTGGAAGAACAAGCCGGTATGCCGATTCTAAATCCGGTGGAAATGGCCATTCCCAATGAAGCCTTTTTGGTGAAAAAACTCAAAGGAGTTGAAGAATACAAATCGTTGTTTGCAAAGGCTTTTCCGGGAACAGAAGATCCATTGACCTACAAAAACATAACCTATGCCATTGCGGCTTTCGAGCGTACGTTGTTGACCCCATCGCGTTTTGATCAGTACTTAAAAGGTGATGCAAATGCATTAAATGAAAAAGAAAAAGAAGGATTGCAATTGTTCATGGATGTTGGTTGCACGACTTGTCACATGGGCACGGCCGTAGGAGGAGGAATCATGCAGAAATTCGGTCTTTATGGTGATTACCGCAGTTTTACCGGAAGTACTATTCCGGATGAAGGAAAAAAGGCAGTGACCAAAAACGATGCGGATAAAGATGTATTTAAAACCTGCTCTTTGCGCAACGTCGAAAAAACCGCACCGTATTTCCATGATGGTAGTGTGTCTGATTTGAAAAAAGCCATTGACATTATGGCCAAAACCGAATTGGATAAAACACTGCAACCAAACGAAATCGAATCCATCGAAGCTTTTTTGAAATCCTTAACCGGTGAAGTTCCTAAAAGTGCGCTGCAGTAAAATACTCGCCCAAGTCCATAACATGAGCCACCAACTAAAAACTTAGTTGGTGGTTTTTTTGTGCGCTGTATCACATTTTCATTTTGGGCTCTTATTGTTTTTTCTTAAATGGTTTTGGAGTACTCATTTCCTGTTGGATACAGATTTTTAGTCAGGTTTATTTTCGTGAATGCAACTTTTACTTAACAGTATGCAAGCATAAATAAAGAAAGCATAATCGGTGAATGGATTTAGCACCGTGACTTGATTAAATTCAGTCAATACTGGGAGCTTAGTTTTGAGCGCTATGAAAATGCTCTTGCTACTTGCGCTTGTTTGGTGCATTCCTTTTTCTGTACGGTCTCAAACCGTTCTTGTTCCTCAAGGAGCAAATTGGAAATACCTCGATAATGGAAGCGACCAGGGAACACTCTGGCAACAACCCGGATTTAATGATGCTTCCTGGGCCAGCGGAAGTGCTGAATTGGGATATGGCGATGGAGATGAAAACACTACCGTTTCCTATGGTCCAAATTCTTCGAACAAATACATCACCACGTATTTCCGTCACGCATTTACGGTAAGCAATCCGGCGCAGTATTCTTCCCTCTATTTGGAATGGATGCGCGATGATGGAATTGTAATTTACCTGAATGGAGTTGAAGTACAACGCGACAACATGCCAAGTGGTGGAGTCGGATTTCAATCGCTTGCAGATGGAACTGTGGCGTGGCCTTTTGAAGACGATTGGTACAATGCCACGATTTCAGCGGGATTGCTTGTGAGTGGTACAAATGTCCTTGCAGTAGAAATTCACCAAGACGATGCCTCAAGTTCCGACATTTCTTTTAACCTGAAATTAACCGGAAATACAGCGCCTCTGAATGCTCTGGTTGTTCGCGGACCCTATTTGCAAAATGCCAACAACAGTCAGGTCGTCATTAAATGGAGAACCAATGTCAACTCCGATGCAAAAGTTCGTTATGGTGTTTCTCCGGTATTGCTTAACCAAACGGCATATGCATCAAACTTTGGAACAGAACATGAAGTGCTGATCACCGGACTTTCTACCAACACGGTGTATTATTATGAAATTGGCGACAACACAAGCTATTACACTCCTTCCACCACGCAATATTTCAAAACATTGCCGGTACAAGGAACAGAAGGTGCTTATCAGTTTTGGGTTATTGGTGATGCAGGAACAGGAAACAACAATCAACGCGCCGTTCGCGATGCGATGTTGAACTACACGGGTAATACGCATCTCGATGGTTGGATAATGCTTGGTGATAATGCTTATGACGGCGGCTTCGATAGCGAATATCAAGTGGGTGTTTTTGGCAATATGTACGAAAGTATTTTGACGCGCACTGTTTTATGGCCTACGCCCGGAAACCACGATTACAACAACCATATCCCCTTTTCTCCCGATCCGGCATACTACGATATTTTCACGCTGCCTGCTGCAGGACAAGCCGGTGGAATTCCATCAGGAACAGAAAAATATTATTCCTGGAATTTTGGAAACATCCATTTTATCTCACTCGATTCGTACGATGAAGACCGCGGTTCGAATGCGGCTATGGCAAATTGGTTGCAAGCCGATTTAGCTGCAAACACACAGCCTTGGGTGATTGCCTATTGGCATCATCCGCCTTATACCAAAGGTTCGCACGATTCGGACAATCCATTGTTGTATGATTTTGAGTTGCCGGAAATTCGACAAAACATCATTCCCATCCTCGAGCAATTCGGAGTGGATTTGGTGTTGAACGGACACAGTCATTGTTACGAGCGTTCATTTTTGATTGATGGTCATTACGGCAACAGCGATGATTTACAACCATCCATGATTTTGGATCAAACAACGGGTTCTTATCCTACCGTTTGTCCTTATGAAAAACACGATGAAGTTGTTCGTGCACACAAAGGAACAGTGTATGCCGTTGTGGGTTGTTCAGGAAAGTTAAGCGGAACATCAAGTGGATGGCCACATCCCATTATGAGTATGGCAAGCAATGCACTGTTGGGATCGATGCTCATCACTATTGAAGGAAACAAATTGGAAGCCAAATTTATTGGTGCCGATTCTTCGATTCACGATTCGTTTACCATCATGAAAAATGTTGGAAAGCGCAGAACAATTTCAGCATGTCCCGGCGATGTAGTGTATCTGAATCCAAGCTGGCCGGGCGAAGCAGAGTGGTTTCCGGGAAATCAAGTTCTCGATTCGCTTCCGTTGACAGTCAATTTTAATACTACTGTTTTCGCCTACGATCCCGCAGGATGTATTCAAGATACTTTTGATATTCAAGTGTTACCATCACCTCCATGTGCCAATGCCAATGCAGTTCAGGAGCTGGAGCGTGAATTGAAATTTCGATTACAACCGAGTTTATCCAACGGTGTCATTCCGGTTTGGTTGAGTTTGGATTCTGAAACAACCATGCAACGTGAGGTGGTAGTTACCGATATCCGCGGAGCTGTGGTTTACAGTACAATGTGGGAAATTCAAAGTGGACCAAACGCGTTAAAAATTCCTTGTCAACACTGGGAAGAAGGCATGTATTTCGTGTCTATTCCTGATGGAAATAAAAATTATGCTTTCCGATTTGTCATTGTTCATTAAAAAATCCAACATGAAAAAAATCTACTGTACCGTCGCAGGTTTACTCAGCTTTGCCGGGGTTTACGCACAATGCGACACTACCGTAATCAATGGAAATCTCATTCAGGATTCCGACATCCTAATGGGAGGTGTGTATCAGGTTAACGGAACTTTTCATTTAAAACCGGGAACGACAATTTATGTTGAGCCCTATTCTTTTGGTTCTTGTGGTAAGCTGGTGATTATTGCAACTAAGATCTTAGTTGAAGGAACAATCAATGGTGATTATGCAGGATACACAGGTGGAACAGGAGGCAACGGAGGATCGGTAATTTCTTCTTTAACAGGAGATATCACTGCAATCAATGATTGCAGTAACAAAGACAATAGCGGTCAGGTAACACTCGAAGGTGGTTTTGCAGGAAGCAACGGAAATGGTCCCGGTAGTGGACTTTCAGGCAACGATGGTGGTGATGGATCCGGCCCGAAACAACAATGTCAGAATAACAACGACGAAGCCGGATTGATTGGTAGTGGCGGTGGTGCCGGTGGTGGAGGCGGTGCTTCTTATGGAGGTGCAGGCAGTAGTGGTGCAAACGGAGGAAGCGGTACAGATTTTTATACAGTGAATACGGTAAGTGTCAGCCCTGCTTTTGTTGTGATTGCAGGAGCAGCAGGAACAGGCGGAAATGCCGGAAATACGTTTGGTACAGAAACAGGTCACGACATTGATTTAGGTAGTGGTGGTGCAGGTGCAGGAGGTGGCGGAAGATCTTACAGTGCGGGATTGCCAGGTGCTCCAGGAGGAAAAGGTGGAGGTGCTGTGCAACTCATCACAACATCCGACTCATTGATTTTTACAGGAATCATTTCCGTGAATGGTGAAGCAGGTGGTAGCGGAGGAAATGGTGGAGCAGGTGGAGCATCACCTAATTGTTGTTCCGATGGCTGCGACGATTGTGGTGAAGCTACTTTGTCATGCGGTTCAGGTGCAGGTTCAGGTGCAGGTGGCGGATCCGGCGGTGGTGTGTATTTTGAATCAGCCTCTGCTGCAGTTATTACAGGAGCTGTTTCTGCAGTGGGTGGAAATGGCGGACAAGGTGGAACCAAAGGTCTTGGCGCATCTTGCTCATATGGCGGAAATTTATTTTGTGATGCAAATGGCATCAACAGTGGCGATGGAAATCATGGTGCTAATGGTGGAGCCGGTGGTGGCGGAAGAATAAAAATATTTGTGCCATTGTGCAGCGATGCCATCATTACGCCAACTACCGATGTAGATGGTGGTACCGGTGCTTCTGCCGGAACTTATGCAGTAGTATGTTCTGCTGTTGGTGTAGAAGAAGAAACTGCGCAATCAGCATTTGTAGTATATCCGAATCCCGCGCAAGAACAAGTTTCCATTCGTTTTTCAATTCCTCAAGGATCGGTTCAGGCAGAGCTTGTTATTACCGATGCTATGGGGAGAGTAGTATATACGCAAAATCAAGTAGCGAACGATCAGGAAGTGGTAAACATCACACTTAACGGACTTCCTTCCGGTTTGTATTTCGTGAATATGGTAACTGAAGAATCTGTATTGATACGCAAGTTTATAAAGCAATAATCCATGAAGCATTTCATTTTAGTTTTATTCGTTTTCTGCAGTGCCGGAATGTTGCACGCACAACGCCAACAAGCGCTGGAACCTTGTATGGAACCTTTCTACCATGGCGTTGCTTCCGGGGATCCCTTGCATGATAGAGTTATTATCTGGACGCGTGTTACACCCGATGTAGGATACACCGGACCGGTTGTAGTAAGTTGGAAAATGGCTACCGATACATCCATGAGCAACGTAGTCAATCAGGGAAGTGTGCTTACCGATCAAAGCAAAGATTATACGGTAAAAGCAGATGTCACCGGACTCGATCCAGACACTTATTATTACTACGAATTCAAAGCGTTCAATACCTATTCCATTCGCGGAAGAACAAAAACAGCTCCTCTTGGAAACACAGACAGTCTGCGCTTTGCAGTGGTGTCTTGCGCTAATTTGGAGGCAGGATATTTTAATGTTTACAAAGTGCTGAAAGAGCGCAACGATATTGATGCTGTGCTTGCCTTGGGAGATTATATTTATGAATACGAAAGTGGTGGATATTCACCTAATCCAACAGCCAATCGTACCTGGTTACCCGCCAATGAAATCACAACATTGAGCGATTACCGCACGCGTTATTCTACTTACCATCTCGATGAAGATCTTCGTCGTTTGCATCAACAAGTTCCTTTTATTGTGGTTTGGGATGACCATGAAAGTGCTAACGATTCCTACAAAGATGGAGCTGAAAATCACAATGCAGGTGAAGGAGTTTGGGCACAACGAAAAGCGTATGCGCAACAAGCATTTTTTGAATGGTTACCGATTCGTGAGTCAGGAGATGTGAATGATCCGTACCGCATTTTCCGTGAAATACAATATGGAAATCTGGTTGAATTTGTCATGCTCGACACCCGTCTACATGGCCGGGAAGTTCAAGCAGGGACAAGCGGAGCAACTGTTACAGATCCGAACCGACAAATGTTAGGCAACGATCAATTTACCTGGTTGGGAACACGATTGAGCAATACAACAGCACAATGGAAAGTATTGGGTCAGCAAGTAATGATGGCTCCTCTTGAAGTTTTTGGTGTGGCTGTGAATGGCGACCAATGGGATGGATATCCTGCCGAACGCGATCGTGTGATCAATTACATCATGAACAACAACATCAAAGACGTAGTGGTTATCACCGGCGATATACATTCTTCCTGGGCGAATGATATACCAACGTCTACCTATAATTCATCAAATGGTGCGGGTTCTGCAGGAGTTGAATTTGTTGCGCCTTCTGTAACTTCTCCCGGAATTAATTTGGGAGTAGGAGCAGCATTGATTCAGGCAGCAAACGGGCATATGAAATACGTCGATTTAAGCCAGCATGGTTTTATTATCCTCGACGTTACTCAGGGGCGCATGCAAGCGGATTGGTATTATGTCAATACGATTGATAATTCTTCTTCTTCGTTTTCCTGGGCAGTTTCTTTTTATGTCAATCACCTGGAAAGATTTCTTCATGAATCGAATGCGGCATCGGTTCCTCGCGCGGGAATGACAGATGTGATCATGGCTCCGGATTGTCCTCGTATTGAATCTCAATCCCCAAGTGCGGTTGAGGAGGAATTGGCTGTAGTTCTTGGGTTCTACCCAAATCCTGTGCAAAACGTGCTAACCGTGCAGTTTTATAATCCCGATCCAAATGAGTGTACCATGCAAATCGTATCTATCGATGGAAAAGTGTTTCAATCCGAGAAACTGAATTTTGGTCAGTCGGTTTGGACAGGTTCCAAAGATGTTTCTTTCTTGGCACCGGGCGTTTATTTTCTTCAAATCCAAACCTCAAAAGGTGTTGTAAGTAAAAAGTTCATCAAAGAGTAATCTGAATATCAAAATACTTAAGCCATCAACTAAAACCTTAGTTGATGGCTATTTATTTGGTGTTGATTCTGAAAATTCTTTGGAGAGAGATGGAATGGAATTGCTTTGAGGAATAGTTTTTTTACCTCACTAAACTCACATGTCCGATGAATTCCTTATGTGCAGCGGATTCCGGTTCTTTTAGGCGAAGTTTCCAAACGTAAACATCTACCGGCGCATCTTTACCTTGTTCTTTTCCGTCCCATTTTTCGGCCGGATTGGTCGAACTGAAAATCAACTCACCCCAACGATTGAAAATCTGGAATTCATATCCATTGGTATCGTATCCAAGAATTACCGGGAAAAAATAATCATTATTACCATTGTCATCCGGAGTAAAAGCATTGGGGACATAAACACTCATAGCAGGTTGAACAGTTATGGTTTGGCAGTCTGTATCTGCACATCCTGCTGCATTTGTTGCCGTTAAACAAACCGTATAAGTGTCAGCACCTTCAACATCAAAAGTGTAATTGGTATTTACATTGGTATCGGCTTGTAGACTTGCAATATCCCATGTATAAGATGTTGCACCTGCAGATGTATTGGTAAAAAGAACATTTGGTGCATACCAACTTATTGAACTTGCCGACATGGAAAAATCAGCAATTGGATCAGCCAAGACGCAAACATAATTGGCAATAGTTGTATCGTAACTACAACCCATGGCCGATTCAATAGTAAGCGAAACATCATAACAACCGGTAGCAGTATATGTGGTAGACACCGTTCCACAACTATTTTGCTGAGTACCGTTTCCGAAGTTCCAAACACAATTCTGACTAAATCCGCTTGTGTTACTGAAGTTAACGCTAAGTGGTGCACAACCACTGAATTGGTCAGCACTAAAATTTACAGCAATTGGTGATTCGGTAAATACAACAACCGTATCCGAAGCCGACATATTAGGACAAGCAGAAGTTGCAGTAACAATGAATGACGAACTTTGATTGATGGTAGCTTGAATACTTGCCCCATTCATCCCGTTGCTCCAATTGTAAGTGTATGGTCCGCCATTTCCTCCGGAAGCGTTTGCGGTAAGGCTTGCAGATTGACCGGGACAAACGGTTTGGTCAATTCCCGCATTTACACTCATTGGACCATAAACATCTACAAATACCGAATCCAATGCAGAAACACAACCGTTATCGTCTGTTGCAAACACATTAAAATAACTTGCTGTTGTTGGATTTACATTTTGAGAAGCGCCGTTTCCGATATTCCAACTAAAAGTATAGTTGCCGGAACCCCCATTGGCATTGGCTGTTATGGTGGTATTGCTTCCCGGACAAATGATTTGATCCGGTGATACGGAAACAGTAACAGGCAAAGGATCAGTCAAAGTAAATGTCACCGTATCATCACACCCGAATAAATCCGTTGCAATTACTTGGTAGTTTCCGGCAGTGAGTGTAGTTGCAATCGAATCTGTTATTCCCCCTGCATTTGCGCTCCATTGGTAGGTGTATGGTCCAAAGAATCCATCGGCATGCACCCAGGCGATTCCATCATTTCCACCGGAACAAATGGGATCGGATTGACTACCGATGCTTAGTGTAAATTCCGGAACAGCTACAAAAACAAAACTTGCTGTACTTACACAACCATTTGCATTGGTGATTGCTACAGTGTAATTATCAACTAAAAGATTAGTTGCAGTGGGTGTAATTTGATTTCCTGCATTGGCTCCCCAATCATACGTAAATGGACCATCCCCTGAAGTTACCGTTACGCTTGCAGATCCCGGGTTCACGCAATCGGGATTGACTTGCGATGTGCTGAATTGTGTTTCGAGTGCTGCATTTACCGTTGCACTGCTTGTTTGCACACAGTTATTGTCGTCGGTGATGGTGAGGGTGTAGGTTCCCGGACAGACATTGTTTTGATTGGCTCCGAGCGCAAATCCAAACCACTGAAAATCGATGCTTCCGGTTCCACCACTTGCACTTGCACTTAAACTTCCATTACATGCACCAAAACAAACTTCATCACTTGCTGTGGCTGATGTGATAACAAGCGCTGCAGGTTGAGTAAGGTTGGTATTTGCTGTTGCAGTATTTCCATTGGCATCGGTCACGGTTAAGGAATAATTGCCTGCACAAAGACCCGAAATTCCATTGGCTGTGCTGCCATTCGACCATGCATACGTATATGGTGCAACTCCACCATTTACTGTACTGCTGATGCTTCCGTTACACGTTCCGTTACAGAGTAAATTATTAGGAGTAAGTGTTAGGTTTAAAGCAGATGGCTCTGTAATAGTGATGCATGCAGTATCGCTGCAGCCGAGTGCATCTGTAATGCTTACGCAATAGGTTCCTGCGCACAATCCGCCGACATTGGATGTGTTTTGTCCGTTGCTCCAAAGAAAAGTGTATGGACCGGTTCCTCCTGAAATGCTTGAGTTTGCAGATCCGTCGCAAAGGCCATTGCCACTTGCGTTTTGAACTAGTATGGTGCTTGCCGTGATTCCTCCGCTCTGTGTGATGGTAACGGTAGAAGTGTCGCTGCATCCAATACCCGAGGTTGCAATAACGTGGTATGTTCCTGCGCACAAACCTGTGGCGTTTGCAGTTGTTTGGTTGATGGGATTAAAATTCTGATCAAACCAGACATAACTAAATGTACCCAAAGAACCACTTGCGTTTGCACTTGCGGTACCGTTGCAGGTACAATCGCTATTGGTGGAGGTCGCACTTAAACTTACAGGAGGAATAGGAGCGCAACCGTTATTAAGTTGAGCGATATACGCTGCATTTGCTGCATTGTTGGGGGCTCCGGGAGTTTGTTCGTTTCCGCCGCATGCTGCAGGATCGGCACAGGCTTCGGTCCAGTTGGATTGAATGTAAGGGTCACCATCATTGAAATACCAAACATTGTCCTGACCTGTTCCTCCACTCGAAAAATAAATCAATGTGTTTGTGTTTGTGCTTCCGTAACACAGCGAAAAAACTTCACATCCGTTTTCATCCACCAAGCGCGCGCAATCTCCTGTGTTGGCAAGGGCGGTATTGGTCCAGTTTCCATTGGTTGTCCAACCTGTTGCAGGGTAAGAGCAAGCAACCGCGCCGGGTGTTGTTGTGTTGGTTTCAAACAAAGCGCTGCCAATTGGAGCAACAATGCGACAGTTGTTGTCGGACATGGTTACATCGTTGGCAGGTAAAGAAGTATTTGGATCGGCACTGTTGTAAATGAGAATAATGGTTCCAACGGGAACGCAGGACCATAAAGGATCTTGTGAAAAGCGCACAGCACCGGAAGCCACTCCGCCTGCACCATGATATCCGCTATTGTCATCGAAAATCCAACCTCGAATATCTACACAAGGAGGAGTTGATCCGTTGCAATCATAAGCAATGGCGGTATCGATTACGACGAATTCTACATACTCCTGACTTCCGGCAGGACCGTTGGAAACTTCATTGATGATTAAGGTTTGTGCTTTAAGCGAAATGCTAAGCGACAAAAAGAAAAGCACTGAAAAGAGCTTCTCCAAAGTGAGGTGATATGTTTTTTGCCTGAACATGCAAGTAGTAGCGGTGTGGTTTCAGGCAGTGGCCGTCAAGGATTTTCACCCGTCGATTTCGTTGTCAAAATTAAACAATCATGCCGTCGAACTGTAATGTTAAAGGGTTAATTGTCCGTTAAAAATGACGGCCTTTTAAGTGGCAGGTTGTTTATTTTTTATGAATTCATGAAGCCCAACAATGACGAAAATTGGGGCTTGAAGGGCTTTTTGCCTCATTTTCATTAAGTTAAGCTTAAACAAGCTTGACCTAAATCGTTTTTTGATTTAATTTTGCATGTAGATGACCGAACCAGTCGAAATACTAGCTGCTTCTCCTTTTCGTATTGAAATCCATCCCGGTGATGTTGTCATTGCTTTTATGGAAACCGAAATGGATGAAATAACCAAGGAACAAATCATGGCTTTTCGAGATATTGTGGAATCTTCCGGTGGCGGAAAAAAAATGCGCGTAATTACTGTAATCCGTCGCTTCAATGTTATTTCTCCTGAAGGGCGTGATTGGTCGGCATCTGACGAAGGTCAAAAGTTTACCATGGCAAATGCAATTGTTGTCGAATCGGTGGCTGCTAAAATCGGGGCAAATTTTTATGTGCGATTTGCCAATCCTGCAACGCCAACGCGTGTGTTTAACGATTTGCCATCTGCTGTAAAGTGGATCCGCAACGTGAAATAATCGCGTTCAATAATTTCCAATTCTTCCCACAAATGCTGCGCCGCCATATAATTGGGCACTTCCTTTAAAGGCTTTGTTGATGGCCGAAAGTGGTAATGGCAATCCTCCCCACAATTCACCGAACAAAAATGCACGACCGTTGCTATAGCTTAAATGGGTTTCGTATTCATGACCAAGCAGCAATGAAAAAGAATAGGAGGCACTCAATTGGAATTCGGTGGTGATACGCGCAATAAAAAGGTTATCGCGTTCTTTAAATTGAACGAATAGTTCTGCTTCCTTTAGGGATTTTGAGTAGGAATAATGTCCGTAGCCGAAAAC
>JBIKKU010000049.1:0-12841 GCA_044360245.1 Flavobacteriales bacterium
ATTAGAAACTTTTCAGAAACTTTAAAGTTATCCGTCAAAAATGCAGCAATGGAAGTCCAGTCCGATTGAGGATAACGCGTTGCACCCGGAACAGTAATGCCTGTTGCAATATCATCATCCCAACCTATGGAAGTAACCGCATTACTCACGTATTCCAATCCATACTGCAGCGTATTTTTCTTTCCCAAGGCTTTTGCAAAATCAATGTTAACCGATGTTGCATCCACTTTCTCAATGCGGCGTTCTCTGCTATCGTTGTTGAAATTTCTGCTAATACGACTCTCCTCAAAATATTGACGTGCCAAACGAATGATCATTTGATCGTATACTTTATTGGAAGCTGTATGTGTGATTTGCAAGTTATTCATCATCCAAATTTGGGGTCCATAAGCAAATTCACCATAACGTGGCATTCCATTGCTTCTGTAGCGAATGTGTCGATCGTAACGGGAATAATCGGATGTTTCGGAATAATGAAATCCATATTGGAAATCCCATTTTTCATTTGGACGAAAACGCAGTTTTTGCATCATGTTGATTTGCGAATATCCGCTTGGCCTTTGCATTCTCGGATCATCATTGGTTACCACCACGTCGAGGCTATCCTGACGTTGCACATAAAAGGGTCTCAAATACTCATCCGGACCATAACTTCCCATTTTCAAATCACCAAAATCATTTGCAGAAAAACTGGTAACAAATGCCCATTTTTTCCAACCCACATTGACATCCATGTGACCTGTAAACTCGCTATTTGCAGAAGAATACCGCGTAATTGCTTTTCCGGTTACCAATGTTTTATCCGTTAAAGAAAGTTCAGGAACAAGTGTAGAAAAACTCATTACTCCTCCAATTGCATCGCTTCCATAAACAACAGATCCGGGGCCAAACAAAACTTCAGCAGATTCCATAGCAAAAGGATCCAATGAAATTACATTCTGAAGATTTCCTCCTCGGAAAATTGCCGTGTTCATACGCACACCATCAACCGTATACACCAAACGATTGGTTGCAAAGCCCCTGATCATGGGACTCCCACCGCCTTGTTGGCTTTTTTGAATGAATACTGCACCACTTGTTCCCAATAAATCAGCTGCTGTTTGTGGATTCTGAAGCGCAGTGTTTTCCTCGGAAACAGAAATGATACGTTGCGGAATGTTCGATGAATTTTGCGACCAACGAGATGCTGAAACAACAACCTCATTTAATCCAACTAAGGAACGTTCCAAGCCTACAGCAAATCCGGATTGCTCAATTTGCGAGTAGGATTGGACTACTGTCTTGTAACCAAACATTGATATTTCGATGCGTTCAGCTCCTTTAAAGGCTGTGATATCTGCTTGTCCAAGTGCGTTTGTAGTTACTGTTGCGATTGGTGAAGTACTATGAACGGTAACAAATTCAAGAGCGCTACCTGACTCGGCATCGGTTATGGTAATAGTCTGTGCATTGCTTGTAAATACAACAAACAGCAGCAGACATGAAAGCAAAAAATGTTTCATGAATAAAATTTTAGTAAATAAGAAGTTAGTCCCCGAAGGAGAAAAAAGAACCTGAAAATAAATCAGGAAAAGTCGGGAGGAGACTCTTGTACACTAGCAAATCCGGAGGATTCACGATTACAATTTGGAACAGAATTAAATGCAACAAAAAACACGCACGGAGAAAAATCGAATACTCCTGAATGCTGTGCAAATAATAAAATCTGCAATGATTTCAAATTGGCGGCATTTCCATCCATTCGCTTACGGACCAAATTATCCAAACCGGCAAACAGTTTAGCTTCCTGGTCGTCGTTGATGCATTTCAATTCATCTCCATTGCGCTTCACTACATCGTACATGCTGCCTTTGTAATGAAACTCATGGTCGTTTTCCCAATAAAAACTTGGGTCGTTTTCTACTTCAGACAATTGAAAGAAAAACATGTCTTTTTCGTCGACCCCATTCTTGATTTTCCGCTTGATCTCTTTGCGGATGGCGTAACGTTTTGAAAGGAACAAATACTGCTGACCAAACATCATAAAGAAGAAAACTGCTAACAACAACACTGCTGTTAAAACAGAAAATCCCCTATGTTGATTCACAATACGCACAATGTTCAAATATAAAACCTTTCCCTTAAGAATAAGACTGCTCTTAGGGAAAGGTTGTTTTTTCAGGATGAAATAATCTGACTTGGTGCATCTTTTGAGCACATCTTCGGGTTTCAAATTACTTCCCGGACATTTTTAAAGCGAGACTTGGTATTGCAACACCAACATATTTCTTGATGAAATTTTGTTCACATCACCATTTGTATCCGTCATATATACAGGACGATTTTGCCAACCTAGACTCAATTTTTGAGCATGTCCCGCCATTAACCAATTCACGCCGGCTTCAGTAAGGACCATGGGGTCGGCTAATTTTTCGAAATTGGCATAGGTACAATTTGCATAAGGCATAAGTGTGCCAAACTTACCCAACAAATCTCTACGCATCAAATAACCTGCTTGTGCATACACTACCGATCCTGTACCAAACATCGGAAAAGCATTTCCTGTTCCGTTAAAACTTGCCTGACTGTTTGAACCATTTGCAGGATTCATCACACCATTGTTTCTGAGGTAATTCTTGCCATAGTTCAAACTAAAAAATCCGAGATACGCATTGAAAGCAGTTCCCTTTTCCAGATTCAAGGGAATATCAAGAAAGGATGCCACAGACCAATGCAGCATGGCCTCATAAAGGGTGTCGGTGTTTTCTGTTCGCCAAGTAGCTTTTTCTTGATACACAATTCCTGCCTCCAGGTTCCAAACTTTTTTCTTTCCAAGATATGTTCCGGTCATGTAGGGAGTGGTATGTGGTTCACGATCCAATAAATTCCAGATCAGCAATGCCTGACCTTGATGGTGATGGCCTTTCAGAGAAAAGGTCGCATCTTTATTAAGGGCAGGCAAAGTCTGACCATTGGTAGAAACCGGAAAAGGATCGCTCAACACTACACGATAATCCAGTTTCCCAATTTGTCCACGTGCATATACACTCAATTTTCTTGAAAATTCATCGGTTTGATCCACCGTGGTTTGCGCAAACACAGGAACATCGAGCGACATAATTGTACCAACGCTTGGCAGAGAAAAACGTGAGAGTCCGTTGCAAATGGTTAATCCTGCACCAAACTTTAATGTATTCTTTCCATTTAAGGCAACATATTCTCCAAGTGCATCGTGAAAAAATGCCTGAAGCTTTCGATTACCGGCATTGGAGGAAAGAAAATTAAAGTTGTTCATGCCAAATTGCATATACACAAATAAGCGATCGGTAATTTGTCCGAACATTTGAATGCGGGTTCTTCGCAATCCCAAATCAAAAGTTAGATCTGCATTTTCTCCCAACACTGTTGTTCCCGGATTGCTTTGGTTATACCTCATCCAGGTTTGATTGAGAAAAGTGCATTTAAAATAGTGATCGCCGCTTTCGTTGAATTTTATTTTCAATTCGGGCTCCTGTGCTTGAAGGTTCCATGCAGACAAAAGCAATCCGGCAAACAAGGTAATCTTGTTTAAAAAACTAATTTTCATAAGCACATTTTTTAAGCAATTCTCGCCGGTTGTTTGCGAATACGTGCGCTGGTTTGATCGCCACTGTTTTGCTTCATGTCATGAACACCACGCAATTCAAACTTCGCGCCTTCATCAGCTAAGTATTCGTCTTCGAAATGGTGGATATTTTCCATGAAGGTATGGTCCAGTAATGTCGCGTCGCTGACATCAACAATGAGATGGTGTCCTGCAGGTATTTTGGATAGCACTTTATTAAATGAAATCCAATTGCTGAATGTACAGGCATTGTGAATTTTTACCACATAAGTGCTGCCATGTTGCTCAACTTCTGTATCGGCAGAAAACGTTTTTGCAGGCGATAATCCATTAACATAATTGATGACCAACTCCAATACAATTCCGGATGCAACGCCTATCAAAAGATCTGTGAATAAAGTCATAACAATCGTAATGACAAACACTGCGAGTTGTTCTCTTCCCACCTTGTAGGCATGGTGAAATGTTTTTGGAGAAGCTAAACGAAAACCAACAAATATGAGCATTGCAGCTAATGAAGCCATAGGCACCATTTTAATGACAGGAACCAAAGCAACAACAAATACAAGAAGGAAAACACCATGGAAAAAGTTTGCCCATTTTGTTTTACCACCGTTGTTGATGTTGGCAGAAGAACGAGCAACCTCAGAAATCATGGGCAATCCACCGAAAATTCCTGCAAGGGTATTGCCAATTCCGACTGCAGTCAAATCCTGACTCAATTTTGCTTTTCGTTTATACGGATCAAGCAAATCAATTGCTTTTCCTGTGAGCAAAGATTCAAGACTTCCGATCAAAGTAAACATGAGTACCCATTTCCAAAAAGCCATAGCAGTTTCTCCGGTCATAGCCGAAAAATCGACAGCATAGGCAATTTTAAATTCCCCTGGATCAACAAGTGGTTTCAGGTTTTTAATGGACGGATCTGTTAAGTGAAAGAGTTGTCCCATGAGAATACCGGCAATCAATACCATTAATGCAGGAGGCACCGCTTTTACATATTTGTTTTTTATCAGTGGCATGCCGAATAAGATTATCAGACTAACCAACCCGATGATGGCAATTTGCATGTTAGGATGTGCGAGACTATGCGGAATCATTTCAAGCAATTCAACAGGCTCTTTTCCTTTAAGCGTAGCAGGATCTGCTCCCAAAGCAAAATGCAATTGTTTGGACATGATGATGATTCCAATTGCGGCCAACATTCCATGAACGGCAGACAAAGGAAAGAAGTCAGCCATCACGGCCACCTTCAGCAAACCGAAAACAACCTGAATAATTCCGGCCACGACAACCACTCCAAGCGCGAGATGCCAACCAAGCATTGGATCTCCTTTTCCAAGTTCTTCCACTGCTCCTGCAACAATAACAATTAATCCGGCGGCAGGTCCTTTAATGGTAAGCTCGGAACCTGCAAACAGGGAAACGATCATACCTCCTATAATAGCAGTTAATACACCCATGACCGGAGGAAATCCGGAAGCACCTGCAATACCCAAACACAGGGGCAATGCAATAAGTGAAACCAAAAATCCGGAGAGCATATCGCTGTTCCAGTTTTCCTTTAATCCTGCAAATCCCGACTTCGGAATTTGCTTTTTTTCGTGATGAGTTGTTTTATGTTGACATGACATGTTTCAATTTTTAAAATGTGAATAAATGCGACTGTTTTCATTTATTCTTTACATCAAGAGGCAACAATTTTTAAGCAGAAGGGAAACAGGATCGAATCCTTCAAGGGGACTTCTTTCCTGAAATGTATTTTTTGTGATGCAGCAAAACCATTGCACAAAGGGATGCACAGAGGATGAGCAGCCGAGGCTTACCGCATGATCTTCTTCCTGTTCATCAATTTCGGTAGATTGAATTTCTGCAAGCGGCAAAAGCGAATGGTCGGTGTAGCTTGAAACACAATCGTTCTGAATTTCCCGTATTTCTATCTTAAGAATATTTCCCGACCACGCCCATACAAGCAAGGAAAGCAGGACTATGGAAAAATGTTTCAGCATACTCCTGCGGTTTTTGTTAAACACATCCCATCCATTTTTCGATTACCCGAAGGAAACCCTTCTGTTTTTGGCAGAAAGTAAAGCATGGCGAATGAGGAAAGAACGTTCTTTGATCTCTCCACCTTTGTTGCACAAGGATTTCCGAAACGGGCAATGGAAAAATAAACAGGAATAAAAAATGCGATATCAAATCCGCAGGCGAACTGCTTCTTTGTCTGTTCAGGACAAAGAATTGTTGAACCAAAACCATCAGGAACACCTGCGGATTTAGAAGGGAAATTGTACTTTACAATGGATTGCTTACTCAATAACATATTGCGTTAAAAAAAATGAGAAACCGATTCTTAGGAAGCGGATTCTTCAAATTCTCCAAACGCCATGAAGCACGCAGTAGTCCTCGAAACTTAACGCAGAAGGCGTTATTGAAGACGCAACTAAATTTTGCTGAACGGGAAGCTCAGCAAAAACAAAACAGGTGATTACCGGAAGTAATTCTGAAAAAAGAAAATGAATGCTGTCGGAAGATTCTTCGCGTGTTTCGGATTCCTCTATTTCACGGAGCTCAATGACTACAACAGTTTGGTCGCTGTCGTCTTCCATGCTGCAATCACCATTGCAATGCACTGCATTCATTTCGCGGAGGAATGCATTTACCTGCGGAAGTGTTGACAACATCAATAGAAACAATGCCGTAAGCGCAAAAAGGCCACGGATGTATTTCAGTTGAATATGTCTTTCCGGTTTGGTAAACATGTCGCAAATATGAACCACAGGAATGAATTGTACAAACGTTTTAACGAAATAATAACTTCCTACAAGCCTTATCAGACGCGCGTAATAGTATAACTTTCCAGCCATTACCCCCGACCAATTCCTTAAGCCTAAGGTGATTTGGTGCAAAAAACGCCTGATTTTGTAAATTCGGCCAAAACAAGCCTTATGAAGTTCGGAGTTATTGGTGGAGGAAGCTGGGGAACAGCCATTGTAAAATTGTTGTGCAACAATCTTGACCAGGTGCATTGGTGGGTGCATAAACAAGAGAGCGTCGACCACATCCAAAAATTCAACCACAATCCGAGGTATTTGCAATCGGTCGAATTCGATGAAGGAAAATTGCTTGTTACTTCCAAACTTGAAGAAATTGTTCCGCATTGCGATGTTTTGATTATGGCAACACCTGCGGCATTCTTGCATGGTGTATTTGACAAATACCCAAAGGAGAATTTCAAAAACAAAATTATTTTTTCGGCCATCAAAGGAATGATTCCGGAACAAAACATGATTCCCGCCGATTATTTCCATGAATTTCTGGATGTTCCTTTCTCCAACATCGGCATCATTTGCGGGCCTTGTCATGCTGAAGAAGTTGCACTGGAACGCCTATCTTACCTCACCATTGCCTGCAGCACTACCGAACATGCAGCGCTCATGGCCGAGAAATTAGCTTGTCGTTACATACGCACCACGGTGAGCGATGATTTACTGGGCACAGAATTATCGGCTATCCTGAAAAACATTTATGCCATTGCTTCCGGCATTTGCGGGGGATTAGGATTCGGCGATAATTTTCAGGCAGTACTTATTTCAAACGCTTCCTTAGAACTTGCCAGATTTATTGATGTTGTTCATCCCATTCACCGCGACGTAAAAACAAGTGCTTATTTAGGCGATTTGCTTGTTACGGCTTATTCGAAGTTTTCACGCAACCGTACTTTTGGATATATGATTGGAAAAGGATATTCAGTAAAAGCAGCCCAACTGGAAATGGAAATGATTGCAGAAGGGTATTACGCGGTAAAGAGTATTGTTGAAATGAATAAAAAATACAATGTTGACATTCCCATTGTGCAATGTGTTTACAACATCATTTATGAGAAAATTTCTCCTGCCGTTGAAGTCCGCATCCTTACCGACAAACTTTCCTAAAGCTTGAAAAAAATTGCAGGGATTTTAAGCAATGATCTCGGATTCATTCTTCAACAGGGATTTCGCGGCTTTTTATTTTTGCTTTGCATTGTTTCCTTTTTAGGAATTGCTGTTTGGTACAGGTATTTCGAGAACCCCATGTTTTTTTTCACCGAAGCACATGGTCATCCGCTTTTCCGATTCTCCTATTATGTAGTGGCCTATTTTGGTGCTGTATTTTTTATTGCAGCATTTTTTCGCAGACATGATCAATTAGTAAAGGCAGAATTCTGGATCATCAGCTTTATTATTTTATCAGCATTGTATCTGAATCATTTTCACCCCATCATTCCACTCCAAACTTTTTCCATTCCTTCCTGGGGCTTTTTCGACAAGCTGCTTTACAACACCCAATGCACCCTTTTGTATTCGATTGCACCATTAACGTGTTGGTGGTTGTATCACAAATCAAAACATCCCGAATGGAAAATCTTCGGATGGAATTTTTCATACAAGTTGTTGCGTCCGTATTTCATCATGTTGCTTATCATGACGCCCCTCTTGATTTGGGCCGCATTTCGTCCGGATTTTCAAAGCGCATACCCGCGTTATGTTCCGGGTAGAATGGAAGAATATTACGGAATTTCTCCGGTACTAACCGTTGGTATTTTCGAAACCTCTTACGTGACACAATTCATTACCCTGGAATGGTTCTTTCGTGGTTTTATGGTATTGAGTCTATCGCGCTTTTTTGGAATTTATGCGGTATGGCCAATGGTTGCCGTATATGTTTTTCTGCACTTCGGAAAACCCATGCACGAAACCATAGGTTCATTTTTTGGTGGTTTTATTTTAGGTACGATAGCATTGCACACCAAAAGCATATGGGGCGGAATCATTATCCACGTAGGTATAGCACTGCTGATGGAATTGTTGGCCTTCCTGATTTAATCAATGCCAAAGAAAAAATCAATTTGGATACGCATACAAGTTCACCCAAACCGAATCATTTACAATGGATGAATTAAAATAAACGATGGAATCTAATAACATTGTAGTATCATTCATCAATTTTACATGCATTGAACTCGGACGAGAAACCGGATATCTCCCACAAGGTCTGTAAGCCATGCCTAAGATAAAATAGCCATTTAGATCGGTTGTGTCTCTTGCAAGACTGTAATACCACGCCGTCTCGTTTAAAACTGCAAAACTTAAAGGCATCCCTGTTTGTGCATTGATCACCTGTCCATACACCTTCAATACTTCCGGACAATACTGGCCCGCGTATGGATCATACTCATAAACTGAAACGGGAGCTTCTTCTTTCTTACACGAAAAAAAGAAAGCGATACATAACATGGAAAAAAGGAACTTCTTCATACTGCAAATTATTTGTTGAAAAGGATTAAGGTCAAAAAAACGCTGTTTAAGCAATGCAAAAACTTTTGATTGTCTTTGTTAACAAAACATGGTACTATGTCCTTATGGATTTTGCGAAACAGAGAATATGAGATTTGAAAATGACCGACAAACTATTATCATGATTAATTTCACTCGTGTTGCACCATAAATTTTTCAACTGAAAAACTTTTACCGTTTGCATACCTGATGAAATAAATTCCGTTTGGTAAAGCACCAACATCTATACTTTCTCCAACAAAATGGGCCTCCTCCACAACAACTTCTCCAAGTTGATTCACAATTTGAATTTTGGCATTCTCGTCTGATTTGGTTCTCTTAATTCTCAAATGATTTGATGCAGGGTTAGGAGAAATTGAAATCAGATTGTTGTCTTGACTTTCAACTACTCCTTCCCAATATTGCATTGGAGAAATATCATCAATCATCCAGCCATCGTGAAGCGTTGAGCCGGAATCGGTGATATAGGTAAATCGATAGAGTACGGTATCTGCCGCTAGACTCCAATCAGTGAAATTGTTAAAACTAAAATATTGCCACCCACCGGTAGAACCGTTAAGCGTCGGTTTTGGTTCCAGCCAAACAACCTCATAAGAAGTGTCTTCCGTAAGAACATCGATCCATGTAGCACCTCCGTCGGGAGATATTTCGATTTTCCCAAAATCAGAAGTATCGCCATCCATTTGATACCAAAAGGATAATCCCAAAATATGATAAGGACCAAAGGGATCAAGCGCTAGTTTTAAAACAAATGCTGAAGTATCGTTTGCAGGAACAGGGTTCAAAGTGTCTGTAAGTAATGCATGTTCCACAGAATAAGCACTTTGAAATACTGCTTTGTTTGGAACTCCAATTTGCCATTTGCAATTTGGATTTGATACATTGTCAAAAAGAATTTGATAAACCGGAGAGATAGGACCTTCGAAGTCAATTTCATTCCACTGAGCAGTTGCCGGAACTGAAAACAATGTAATGGTAAAAATCGTAAATAATTTTTTCATAGCATCTGGATATTAAAATTGATCTATAGTCAAGGATAACAAACTTGTTCAAGACAATTTTCAAACTCCAAGCTATTACAAAACACTTCATTTCATTAAGCCAAATAAATAGATGGCGCAACGATTCGAGTTATCGGTAGAATAAGGCAAAGCAACGGTTAACCCTATTTCTCCGGGGAAAACGAAAACCTTAGAGACTTCTATTTTTTCCCTTTCACGTATTTCTCCAGCCATTGGTCTTGTTCCCAAAGCATGTGCAGAATGTTTTCGCGAGCGGCATAACCATGACTTTCGTATGGAAGCAATACCAATCGTGCGGTACCCCCTAAGCCTTTGATGGCTGCAAACAAACGCTCACTTTGCAAGGTGAATGTTCCGGGGTTGTTATCTGCATCGCCATGAATGAGCAACAAGGGTTCATTGATTTTTTCGGCATGGTAAAAAGGCGACATTTCCATGTACACATTTTTGGCATCCCAGAATGTACGCTCCTCACTCTGAAATCCAAATGGAGTGAGTGTACGGTTGTATGCTCCGGAACGCGCAATTCCGGCTGCGAACAAATCGCAATGCGCCATGAGGTTCGCGGTCATGAATGCACCGTAGGAATGTCCACCCACTGCAACGCGTTTACGGTCGCCCACTCCCATCTCGGCAAGTGTATTGATTGCAGCTTCGGCATTGGCAACCAATTGCGGAATGAAATTGTCGTTGGGTTCTGCTTTTCCTTCACCGATAATTGGGAAATCTGCATCATCCAAAACCGCATATCCACGTGCCGCCCAATAAACCGGTGAACCGTAATACAATTGCACAAAACGATGCGGAGATTCACGGACTTGTCCCGCTTGCGAAGCATCTTTATACTCCACCGGATAAGCCCACATCACCACAGGTAAAGCACCGTCTTTGGCTTTATCATATCCCGCAGGTAAATACAAAGTACCGGTGAGTTCAACACCATCTTTGCGCTTGTATTTGAGACGTTGTTTACTTACTCCCATGAAACTTTTATAGGGATGCGGGAATTGCGTAATTGCTCTTGGCGCTGCTTTCGTTCCTGCGATGCGCAAATAAAAGTTCGGGTTGACTGTAGGCGATTCGATCATGGTCAACAACAAACGTTTCTCCGGATCAATAATGCGCATGATTTGTTCGTAGGTATTCACACCATCGGCTCTCCACAAGCGTTTGGTTTTTCCTGTTGTAATATCGAATGCATCGAAGAAGGGACGGTTACCCTCGGGAGCACATCCTTCGCCATCGAGGAACAATGTCTTTCCATCTTTTGCAAAATGAAGCGTGTATGTTCCCATTTTGTTTTTGGAAGTGTGAAAACTTCCCGGATCGGTATAGGCATCTTCACTCGAACGATCCCATAAAATTTTAGGATCTCTGTTTTCTTTGGAAGGATTGATGATATAAGTTTTCTGATTGCGTGTTTTCCAGAATTCATCGTACACAATGGCATAATCCGCACGCCCCCATAACACATACGAAAAGCGGTTCTTTGTTCCCATTACAAACAAAGGCGCAGTTTCAAAAGGCGCACGCAACTGGTACATGTGATCACGTTGTGCAACTTCATTTGCCGGATCACCACCATCTTGCGCTTCCACCCAATACAAGGTTGCCGCTTCATCTGCACGCCATGCAATCTCACGTTTACCGGTTTCACAGGCATCAAATCCTTTCGGAATATTTTCAATCAGTGGTTTGCTGTAAAATGTTTTTAAGAATTTTCCGCTTTTATCGTAAACATCATAATTCCTTGGAAATCGATCCAATTGTACGATATACGAATAAGGTTTTTGAAGTGTGGTAACCAAATAATAATTGCCATCGGGCGACTCGGAGATTCCGAGGTAAATGGCTTTCGGCATGACTTGAGATTTGTTCCCCAGCAAATCCACATTGAAAATTTCAGATTGCGCATAGTAGTCGAAAAGATCTTCATCGTATTTGTTTTTGATGAGATCTTGAAAAGTTCGCACTGGAGCTTTGGTTCCATCGGCAGTTTGAACAGTTGGTCCGCTTGGCAGAGGTTTGATCCCCAAACTTTGTTTTCGATCAGTGGGAATCATGCGCACCAATAAGGATTTTGAATCCGATTTCCACGAATAAGCCGCACCCAAAGCGCCATTCAAATTACCTTCCGTGATACGGGTACATTTTCCGGAAGCAAGCTCAAGCACCCAAAGTTCAATGCCGGTGATGGTGGTATTCAAAAAAGAAAAATATTTTTCATCGGGCGAAAAATCGAAATTGGACAAACGTGGATTGGATGGCAATCCACTCACAGCGATGTTTTTTCCGGTTCGAAAATCCTGCAATGACAAACCATTGAAAAAAGTTGTACGCGAAGACCCATTGTTTCTTGGATTGATGCGCAGTCCGGCAAGTCGTACTTCTTCTGCGCTTAACTCCTCAAGCGATTTAAAAGCATTGCGTTCCAGAAAAACAATGTATTCGGCTTTAGCATTAATGCGGACACTGGGCGTTGGTTTAATATCTACCAAATCCAAAATTTCTTTTGGAGGCAATTGATATTCCTGAGCAACCTGTGCATTAAGAAAAGTAAAACAACAAAATGAAAGTGCAAGTAATGTGAGCTTACGCATGAGTAGTATTTTTCTCTAAAATAATAAATAATCAGGTTGATTTACCCCGAAAAAGGCAAAGAGGAAAATAAGGTGGAAAGCACAGTATTATTGGGCTGTTCCGTGAAAATAATTCCAAATGATTTCAGCTTTCGAGGCGCCAACCAAACGTGCGATTTCCTCCTGCGAGGCTTCTTTGACACGTTTCACCGATTTAAAATGAGCCATCAATTCAGACATCGTCTTTTCGCCTATACCCGAAATATTGGTAAGCTCAGAGGTGATAGCAGATTTACTTCTACGGTTGCGGTGATGCGTAAT